>JAIVYW010000022.1:0-10052 GCA_048635215.1 Candidatus Atribacteria bacterium | reverse complement strand
CAAAACGATGGTAGTGGCAAGTGGTGCGGCAGCTGTAGAAAATGCGATTAAAATTTCGAGAGCTTATACGGGGCGACATAAAATTATATCGCGGTATCGGTCCTATCACGGGGCAGGGACATATGGAGCCGCAAGCCTGACAGGCGATGGAAGACGACCACCACTTGAGCCTGGCATACCAGGTGTTGTCCGCAGTTTTTTGCCCTACTGCTACAGGTGCCCGCTGAAGTTGACGCACCCGGCCTGCGGCCTTGCCTGCGCGGCGGAGATAGAGGAGGTGATCCGCAGGGAAGGGCCGGAGACGGTGATTGCGGTGATTGCAGAGCCGATTATCGGAGGCAGCAAAGGGTTTGTCAATGATATTTATCAGTATCTTGTACCACATAATTATTCTCCCATATAGAATTGTATCTGCAGATAATTGCTGTTGATCTCAAAAAGCGTATTTGAATAACTCAGGCGTACGGACTCATCACTCAATTGTATCTCTTTCATCTTCTCAAGTGATACGAGGCCAGCCTCATACCGTAATTTCGTCATCTCATGGAGCTTGGCGGATTTTTCAACCTGCTTTTCAAGGAGTTCAAGATTCTGCAAAAGTGTACGGTGCAAATGGTAGATCTCTTCAAGTGTCGAAGAGAAACTCTTCTCGTATTCCCGCAGGGAGATCTCACTTTCTTTCAGCAGCTCCCCTTTCAATTTGAATTGAAGTTTCTTTATGGAAGCGTCAAATACAGGCAGGTCAACTACGAGATAACCGTACCAGCCGCTTTTTTTATAATCGGAGAACGCGTCGGCAAGTTCTTCTGCCCTGCCGTCCAGTGCGTATCCCAATGCCACATATGCGGAAAAGTACTTACGGAATTTGTCGAATTTCAATTCCCTATTCAATTCCGAGACGGTGATCTTCATATTCGCGCTGTTATTATCGTTCTCAAATGCCTTTTTCACAAAATGTGAAAATTCGGGGAGGTCAGAGAAAAGTTTTGTCTGGCCGGGGTCCGGATCAAGTACCTTCTCCTCGTTGACATATTCTCTCATCTTCTTGAGATCACGGCGGAGTTTTTCGGCGGCTCCTTTAGCGGCGATCTTCTTCTCCATGAGCATGATCTCTACATCCATGAGGTCCATTTCAGAAGAAATTCCCGCGGCATTGGTCGTACTTGTTATCTCAAAAAGATTCTGCGTATTGGAAAGCTGTTCCTGGGATATCTTATCCTCCACCGCAGAAAGCTGTGCCGCGACATACAGCGACATAGCGGCTCTTTTTATCCTTCTCATTGCCTGTTGAAAGTCGTTCTTCGCGATAATGAATTCCTGTTCCTTCCTCCTATAAGCCCTTCTGGAGGGATCCTCTTCCAAGATCGGAAATCTCAAGGAAATATTGGACGAAAGATTGTATTCCTCAATAGCATTATAGAGATTGTATTCGGAATTGTTCCTTCTTATATCATTATTAACTACCAGCGCGCCTGAGAATGGCAGCCACTGTCTAAATGACAGCGCTCCGGAATAATTGTCGGTCTCACTGATCAGGGATATTCTATCCGGAAGCCCGAAGAAATTGATATAATTCTCGTTCCATGAATAATCCGGGCCTCGGAGGGAGAGGGCAACCTGCGGCAGGAAACCGCCACGCGCTATCCTTACCTCCAGTTCCTTCTGGTCGTAATTCAGCTTTGCCATCCTCACTTCATCCGAATTCTCCATTGCCAAGGCCAAATAATCTTTCATGGACAGAGAATTGGGCGATATCATAAGCAGAGCAAAGACAAAAAGCAAAAGTGTTCTTTTTATAGTTCTCATATGATATTATACATGATTTGCCATCTAATATTTCATTTTTATCAGATTTTCCTGATATTGCAGCCAGCGTACTGTTTCATAAATACTCTAACAATCGTTCGCGCAGCGAACGAGGTACGAGGGGGATATGCTTCGCAGTACCGAAGCGTTCAAAGTTCAAAAGTTGAAAGGTTCACAAGTTGAGAATTATTCGAATAATCGTAGGGACAGGGCTGGACCTGTCCGTCTCTGTGGGTCATCTTGAGTGTAACGAAAGATCCATCTCCTTTCTTATCTCCACCTCACACTTTACACATCACACCTCACACTTCGTTCGTGCCGAACGACCGTCTGTCCCGATGTAAAAGTTAAAATCACATACAATGACTATTATCTATTCCCTCTGTCCTTCTCTTCCAACCGGGAGGACACGGCATGCCGTGTCCCTACATCAATTTCTCTTATTAATACTTGTTCCACTGGGACACTTATTCACTGGGTCCACTTACTATTTGGGATTTTAATGAGTGATAGCCGTGGTGAGTATCGCCGCAAAAAATGGCATGCCAGTGTTCTGATCCATAAATACAGGAGCAATGGCTGTTGGTATTTTCTCTGCTTCGTCTCTCACCCACCTCGAGCACGGCGCAGCCGTGCGCCCAACCGAGAGTTCCGGAAGGAGTGAACGATCGTTAGAGCTTTTAGAGGCAGGAACGAATGTTCGAGGAAAAATGACATGCTGTCTGAGAGAGGAAACTTCCGAACGAGTTCATGCATTTTAATGAGTGTATGCTTCGGTCCAAAGGAAAAAGCGAAAAGAAAAGAGAACACCTTCCGGAACAATAATATATATCTTCCTTTTTGAACATCATGAAATGATGTGAGAAAAACAGATGTTAATAATGAAACGATGGATCAAAACTCCATCAAATAATCTTTATTCAATTGTCAATTTTACATTGACAATTCAAAGATGATATTTGGTACGGTCCTTTAAAAAAGAGGCAGAATAATATATAATCCCCTATATGAAAAACGAATTCAGATCCGGCTTTGTTTCCATCTTCGGGCGTCCCAATGCGGGTAAGTCTACGCTTATGAACAATTTTCTTGGAGTGCCGCTTTCTTCGGTCTCCAAGAAACAGCAGACCACAAGAAACAGGATCACAGGAATTCTTAATGGAGCTGATCATCAGATCGTGTTCCTCGACACCCCCGGGATCACAAAAGCAGGTGCCGCGCTGAACCGCATACTCAATCAGTCCGCGAAAGGAGCGCTCGAGCTCTGCGATATTGTTCTCTATGTGATAGACGCGTCAAGATACAGGGATGATCCCGAGCTCGAAGAATTGCTTCAGCGGTCAGGCAAACGAGTCATATGCGCGCTGAATCAAATTGACAGAATGGACAAGAAGGCCCTATTGCCCATCCTGGAGAAATTCAATTCAAAGAAATTCATCAGTGAGATAATCCCGATATCGGCTTTGAAGGGATCTAATCTTGATAAATTGAGAGAACTGCTCATAAGAGAATTACCGCAGGGCGAAATGTATTATCCAGCGGAATATATTTCGGCGAATCCTGAGAAATTCATTATCGCCGAAGCGGTCAAGGGCGCTGTTTTTAATTTGACTGGCGAAGAGATCCCGTACAGCACCGCTGTTATGGTAGAAAAGGTTGAGGAAAAGAAAAAGATCATCGTGGTATGGGTGGTTATTTATGTGGAAAGAACCACGCAGAAAGGAATGATCATAGGCAAGGGAGGCAAGATGGTTTCCAGGATCGGTACATCATCCCGTATTCTGCTTGAAGAATTATTCAGCAAGAAATTCTACCTGGAGATATTCGTCAAGGTAAAGCCGCATTGGTCTAAAGACCAGGCTTTTTTAAAAGAATTGGGGTATACATACTGATATGAAGATATTCGTAAAAATTTTGAAATTTTCAGAATAATTCCAGAAGAAGGAAATACTTAATAAAATGGTGGAGCAGGCAGATGGAGATGAAGACCTTTTACAGCTTGTCTTGGAAAGAGAGACTCATTCTCCCACTTATATCGGCCACTTTACCGCGATACCTCATCTGGTCTCTCCAAAGATCAAAAGCGATCATTATATCCTTTTTCTCCTTGACCACAAGGTCCAATGGGGGGAAAAACAGATGGACCGTGTATCATCCATCCTGCTTCTTTTTTCCTCTGACAGGGAGAAGATCAAGCATTTTATGTCAAAAGTGGCATTGGTCTTGCTCAAAAAGCCGCGGGGAGAACCCTTTTCAGGATCCGACCTGGAAGATCTGATGAATGAAGAAAAATAGAAGCAAGACCCTTATTTACCTGCTTATGCTCTTTCTATTGCCGGCTTCGGTCTCTAATGCGAAAGCAATTTACAGCAAGGAAACCATTTACATACCCTCTCCCGTGACCATGCATATCTTATCTTTTGAAAAAAACGACTTCTTCATTTCCGTTCATACCGTTGAAGAACCCTATGTAAAAGAACTATCTTCCATTGTCGAGAGTTCCGGCGCGCTTTTCGGCCTCAACGGAGGCTTCTTCGGAAGAGAAAATAATGAAATACTCGGCTTGCTCAGTTCAAACGGCAAGATCATTTCAAAGAAGCGATTATTCGGACGGGGCTCATTGATCGTGGGAAATGATAATTCCATTCGAATAGATATGTTGAGCAGAGAGGATCTGACCGGGGAGATCGCCCTGGAGGAACGCTTTATCCTTTCGGGCGGACATATAATTCTCTGTGACTCCAAGGTACCCGTATTGAAGAGTAAAAAAAATCCGATGACAGCGGTCGGATACAATGCGGACCGTATCTATCTCGTTGTCGCGGAAGGAAGAAATCTAACCTCATGGGGCATAGATGAGAAGCGTTTGGGCGCATATATGAGAGAGATAGGCTGTACACATGCTATCGCGATGGACGGCGGCGGGTCTTCAGAACTCTGTTTTCACTCAGGAGCCGCTGATGAGATCCGTTGCTCTGACAATCTATTCTCCCGAAATAGCGATCGCCCGGTAATAGTAAATGATACATCCGACGGCGGCGAAAGGCCGATCAAGACAGCAATACTATTTTTTAAGAATAATTTTCTTTTTAATCCGGGAGAAGACCTTCCCGACCGGATCGTGAACAATGTGATCGCAAAACTGAACCGCCATTCATTTCATATTTCAAAAGCGGGGGGTACTTCGGATATTTTCAATGTGCAGCACGCACAGAAAGAAGCGGTATACTCATGTAAATATTCGTCCGGAAAAAACGAAACAGAAGATGTCATGGTGCTTTTTGGAAAAAAGGGGAAAAATTATGTTCCAAAGCTCACCTTTTTTCCGGTACAGTCGGGAGAACCCCTGATCGAGATAACTGACGGACTGGAATATTATTCTATCGTCTCCAAGAACTCCAATATATATTTCTTCAACCTACCGAAAGAAGAGCTGCTCCGCAGGGATAAGCTCTGCGAACTTTTGATTTTTCATACCGTTAGTGATATAATTAACAGTTCTAAGGAGTAATAATGTCGGAAATCCGAAAGAATCCTGTTACCAATGGCTGGATAATCATATCCACTGAGCGGGCAAAGAGGCCCAGAGACTATCATGCGGAAGAGATCCCTGACAAAGTCGATGTTCCGTGCCCATTTTGTCCGGGAAATGAAGACCTGACCCCAGGGGAGATATGTTCATACAGAGCACCGGAAGACAATGGGAAATGGTGGCTCAGAGGTTTTCCCGCACAGGCGCCAATACTCAAGATCGAGGGGGAAATAGACCAAAAAGGATTCGGCATATACGATCATCTGAACGGTATCGGCGCACATGAGATCATTGTGGAAACCCCGGATCATCACGAGCGTTATGCGACGATGAACACCAATCAGATAGAAAAGATACTCTGGGCGTACAGGGACCGGATCATCGATCTGAAAAGGGATAAGCGATTCCGATATATACTGGTCTTCAAGAATCACGGAAAACGCGCAGGCGCGTCTGACATCACTCATTTACACTCGCAGATCATCGCTCTGCCCGTAACTCCGAAGAAAATCAAGGAAGAACTGGAGAACGCCAGATTTCATTATAATCTCAAGGAACGCTGTATCTTCTGTGATATTATCGATCAAGAACTGCAATTAGAAGACCGAGTGATCATGAAAACAGCACACTTCATCGCTCTTGCTCCATGGGCACCCAGATTTCCTTTTGAGACATGGATACTGCCCCTGAAACACTCACATGATTTCACTCAGATCTCCAAAGAGCAGATAATGGACCTGTCCTATCTTATCCGCTCACTCTTTCGTGGACTTTCAGATATCCTGGGGGCTGACTTTTCATTCAATCAGATACTCCATGACACACCGAATTTGATCATGCAGGAAGGATATTGGGATACCATTGAAAAGGACTTTCACTGGCATTTCGAGATCATACCCAGATTAACCAATATCGCGGGGTTTGAATGGGGAACAGGATTTTACATCAATCATCTTCCACCGGAATATGCCGCCAAAGAGTTAAGAAAAGTCATTTATAAGTAGGTTGTGATGAAAAATATACTATTGAAGAAACTCAAGAACCTGAAGGGAAAGAAGATCGCTGTTATCGGAGATATTATCCTGGATAAATATGTTTACGGAGATGTCGACCGAATCTCCCCCGAAGCACCCGTCCCGGTTGTCAAGGTGAAAAACACCGATCTGAAACTCGGGGCTGCGGCCAATGTCGCAAAGAATATAATATCATTGGGAGGCACACCTATTCTGATCGGTTTGATCGGAGAGGACAGCAATGGGAAGATCATCAGGGACCTTCTTCTCAAAGAGGGTATAGAACCCTATTTCCTCATCATCAAGCAGGACTTCATTTCAATACTCAAAGAAAGGGTAATAGGATTAAATCAACAGATCGTACGCATTGATTACGATCCTCCGGAAAATAATTTCAGGATCGTAAATCAGGTAATGGAACGGCTGGAAAAGACAGAACCAGATGCCGTCATCATAGAGGATTACAATAAGGGACTGATATATACAGCAATGGTCAGCAAGGTCACTAAGTGGTGTAAAGGCAAAGGGATTTTTACAGTTGCTGATCCGCACCCGACAAGATCATGCACCTTCTATCGCGGAGTGGACGCGATCACACCCAATTCAAACGAGGCAAAAGCCCTTCTTCATCTTAAGAACGCGACCTCGCCGGAAGAGATGACGAGAATGCTTTCCTCAAAATGCGGAACAGATATCACCCTGATCACGCGCGGAGCGCAGGGAATGCTTCTTTTTCACAGAGGGAAACACCATTTCATACCTACAAGGGCGAGAAAGGTATATGATGTCACCGGCGCGGGAGATACGGTCGTCGCGCTCTTTACAATGGCAAATGTATCCGGTTTTTCTCCCCTGCAGGCGGCGCAGCTCGCGAATTACGGAGCCAGTTATGTGGTAACCGTAATGGGGACCGCATCGGTCAATGAAATGATCCTGAAGGAAATGATCAATGGGAGGTAGCATCCTCACCGATCCTCAATTTATCAGTGACATCAGAAGAAGCAATAAAGGAAAAAGAATCGTCTTCACGAACGGATGTTTCGATCTTCTCCACGCCGGGCATATAACCTATCTGAAAGAAGCAGCTTCTCTTGGTGATATTTTCGTAATAGGTATAATCACGGATGAGTCCGTTTCAAAACTCAAGGGGGAAAAAAGGCCTCTTGTGGAATTAAAATTCCGGGCAGCGGCACTGGCGGACCTGGGCTTTGTGGACTTTGTTATTCCCTTTTGCGAAGATACGCCGATAAAGCTTATCGTAGAGATCACACCGCATGTACTTGTCAAAGGCGGGGATTATACTTCCGATGATATTGTTGGAGCTGAACATACCAAGAGCAATGGAGGGGAAGTTATCACGATCCCGTTCGTTCACAAAATCTCTACTTCCATAATAATAGATAAAATAACAAAGAGGTATTGTAAATAAAAACTGCGATCTGTATCCCTGTCAGAATGGGATCCACCAGATTTCCCGGAAAACCACTCGCCGAATTAGGCGGAAAACCAATGGTGCTGCATGTATGGGAGAATGCCCGGACAAGCCGCGCGGGAAGCGATACCTTTATTCTCACTGACAGTAAGGAGATCAAGCTCGTCTGCAATGAGGCAGGAGCTGATGTTATAATGACCCCGGAAGATGTCGCAAGCGGAACAGAGAGGATCGGGTCCGCCATGGAACGGCTTTCACAATATGATCTCATAGTCAATCTACAGGGTGATGAGCCCTTCTTTACAGGTGAATCCCTGGATCTTCTGATGGGCGCATGGCCCGATGAGAAGAATACCGTAGCTGCATCCTGCTATTTTCCCATTTCCTCTCAGGAAGCGAAAGATCCCAATAGGGTCAAGGTTGTATTGGATAATCACTCAAATGCAATATATTTTTCAAGGTCCCCAATACCTTACGGAGGACCTTTTTACAAACATATCGGCGTTTACCTTTACAAAAAAGATTTTATCGTCGCCTATTTGAAGCTCAATAAGGGAATATCGGAAGTTTCGGAAAGATTGGAGCAGCTGAGGATACTGGAAAACGGGTACAAAATAAGGATGGTGCAGATATTTGAAGATACTTTGGGCATAGACACCCCTGAAGATATGAAAAGAGCGGAGGAAAAGATTGGAAAGATTTAAATTCATCGGAGGGCCGTGCGTAATAGAGAACAGAGATCATACATTATTCCTGGCGGAAGAGATACTCAAGGCGACAAAGGATATGGATATTGACCTGTACTTCAAAGCATCATTTGACAAAGCGAATCGAACCGATTCCGCCGCTTACAGAGGGCCGGGGATCGATAAGGGCCTGAAAATACTGGCAAGCGTCAAAGAGGAACTCGGACTCAAGATCGTCTCTGATATACATAATGTGCAAGAGGCAGCGCAAGCCGCCGAGGTCTTGGATGTGATACAGATACCTGCGTTTTTGTGCAGGCAAACAGATCTTATCAAGGCAGGAGCGGAAACCGGAAAGATCTTAAATATCAAAAAGGGACAATTCCTTTCACCTGAAGATGCGCGATTTATAGTGAAAAAGGCCCGTGATTTCAATGCAGTTGATATCTGGCTCACCGAGCGGGGCAGCACTTGGGGATATGGCGATCTTATCGTTGATATGACAGCAATACCGACAATGAGGTCCTATGAGGTGCCTGTGATCATTGATGCCACTCATTCCGTCCAGCAGCCCGGTAAAGGATCCGGAAAAACCGGAGGCCGGCGGGAAATGGTGCCGACAATAGCGCTGGCGGCAACAGCGGCTGGTGCTGACGGGCTCTTTGTGGAAGTTCATGATGAGCCAGAGAAATCTCCCTCAGATGCGGGAAATATCTATCCCGTTTCCCAATTGAGAGTTCTGCTTAAAAAGGTATTGGACATTTATGAAATTTTAGGGTAAAATACTGTATGGAGATAAAAACCAAGAAAGTAAAGGGTATGATGATCTTCTATTTTGGAAAGGAAGAGAACACGACCCTCTCTATTATCGCTATGAACCCTCAATTACAAGTTACCTGCGAAGTAGAAAATCATCCAACCAATGTGTTCATGGCACTCTGGGACCATTCAATGGACCTTAATTACTACCTTGATTCCGACATGAAATTTGTTTCTCAGGAGATCAATTCCGGCATTAAATGCCTCCCCCATTATGAGGAGACACTGAAGAGCCAGTATATGGAGATCTATGAGGAACTCAATAATACTTCAGACAGGAATATGAAGGGGCTTATGATAAAGTCTCTGGCTAATCTAAAGGCCGCTTTGGTATTAATAAAGTGGTTCAATGGAAATTCCGACAAATACGATTTCAGTACTCTTTGAAGTGGGTATGCTTCGCAGTGCCGAAGCGTTCCAAGTTCAAAGGTTCAAGGTTCCAAGTTGAGAAAGAGGAACTCAGGCAGAAATATTGATATTTCATTTTCTTTACGTTACACACGACACGCCACACATCACACGTGAAAAGGGATGGATTCCATGCTCCCCGATGCAATCGGGGTTTCCAAGGTCATCCGCCTGGGAATGACAAAAGAGAGAGTGATATCATTCGAGAGTGTGTGGAGAATGCTTCCGTGTGATTCCAGTGCTCTGATTCATAAAGACGGTAACAATGGCTGAAACTATTTTGTTACGGATTCAAGGCGCGAGGAGCGCCGCATACCCACAGGGGTATGTAAGTAACGAGCAACGCAGAAGACAGA
>JAIVYW010000021.1:0-10090 GCA_048635215.1 Candidatus Atribacteria bacterium | reverse complement strand
GCGATCATCATAGTAATGATCTCGCCGGGTACTGTGGGCATGCCCTCGTCTTCACAACCGGCAAGGTCGATAATGACATTGCGTGTTTTCAATTCCGCAATAGCCACTTTTGTCCTATCACCCGGGCGTATGGGTTTTTCGATCTTAGCGGGGCAATATGATAATATCGTACTGCCCGCGGGATCTATCCCCACTGATCTGGACGAATCCATACTTGTTCCTACGGCCGTGCTTTGAACCCATGCGGGTTTTCCGCCAATCCTTTCATCGGTCGCACACATAGAAATGACGAGAAATAATGTGAGAAATATCACTAAAAACCTTTTCATGGTTCCTCCTTATTTTGTTAAGTATATAAATAGCAATATGCGTGCCATGGGAGAACCCGCCAATGTGGGCGGAGTTATGAGCGAGACAACTCCGGATTATTCGTGAAATATTGAAAAAATTCTATCTAATTGCAATCCCGTGTTAGGGCGATGTGTTATTTATCACACCTCAAAAGGTGTCTTGTCGAGTATGCCGAAGCGTTTTTCTCTATTGATGCTGATTACTCCGTTGTTTCGCAATTCATTCAGCATTTTGGTAATTGTTTCGCGATTTGTGCCTATTATCTGGGCTAATTCATGATGCGTCAACCCGATATCAGTGTTCTTGCTGCCCTTATCGGTAATGAACCAGATGAAGTTCATCAATCTGTTCTGAATGGTCAAATACGCGAGGTTTATGACCTCGATATCCATTTGGGCCAGTCTTTCCGCAGTCCTTGCCAGAAGATTTTTGAGAATAATAGTGTTCATCATAAAATATTTTTCAAACTCATCTTCCAGAAAGACCAGGATCTGTGTATCTTCCTTTGCTATAATGGATGCGGTATGCGGCTTATTAAGGATTAAAGACATTTCGCCGTAGAAGTCGCCGGAATGCAGAAATCCCAGGATCTTTTCTCTCTCGGTATCGCCCTTGATAACCTTTACAATTCCTGAAAGAATGATATGAAATTGATTGTTTTTTCCGCCTTCCTTAAGCAGGACATCGCCATTTTTATAGAGTTTGATGAATCCGTTAGCGGAGATATCTCGAATATCATCTCTTGAAATGCCCGAGAATATGGGGAGGTCATTTATCGTTTCATTCACCCTTTAACTCCTTAAATATTTGATTATCACATATTATTTTACCTTTTTTCCCGTTTTTTTCAAAATACCTTGAGAAATACCAGTGTAATTGATCAAGTCCGGTCTGCTTAAAAAGGTCTTGATCTTCGGGGATGTCTTGCTTTATAAGATGCCTGATATAGGCGGCGGAGTATTTATCCGTTAAAATGCCTCCGAGCTTCTTCAGGGCTTCTTCGCCCCGCAATTGAGCGGCATCAGCGATCTCAGGGAACATCAAAGATAATAATTCCGGATCACCGACCTGTCCGATAAAAACATCCGCCAATTGCATCAGGGCTTCGGGGTCCCTTGCTGCAAGATAGGCTTGCAATTGAGCGAAAAAATCATAAACGCTGGAAATGTCGTTCCAGGCGGGCATGTTCTTTACCTCTTCCAGCCGCTCACCCAGTTCTGCGGGGATCTCTGTTGTGGTCTCCAAATGCCCTATGAAATTGAACAATACCATGAAGGGATAGACATGGTCGTCTTTTTCTTTAAGGTCCTTGAGGTAACGGGAGGTGAATTCAAGAAAATCCGAAGAGTGCCCCATTTTTCTCAAAAGAGTGGCATATTCGACAGAGAGCTCCAGTTTTCCCGGCAATTCAAATCTCTCGATCAATTCGAAACAGAACATATAATGCTCTTCTGCTATGTTAAGTTCGTTGAGTAGGCAACAAACTCTTCCGAGATTATAGGAAAACTTAAAGATCTCTCTGTGTTCCTGAAGAACCTTGTTTAAATACAATGCCTTATTATAATAGATCTGCGCGAGAGAGTAATTCCCCGTCCCTTCATGTATCGTCGCAAGATTATTGAGTATTGCCGCCTGAAAGTACTTGAGATTTTTCTCCTGAGTTAATTTCAATGCCTTGTCCAAAAGGTCCACTGCGGCTTTCTGCTCGCCCTTGCCGTAAAGAAGTTCCGCAAGAACGGAATATGATATGGCTAGAATAGTGTAGTTCTTGTTCTTATCCGCCTGTTCAATGGCGCTTCTTGAGTACTTCTCTGCTTCTTGCGAATTCCCCTGCTCCATCATGAGTTTTGCCAGGTTCACATATGCGATCTCGATGCTCTTCTCATCGCCGTCAACCACCTTCGCCGCTTCTTTATAGAGCTTTTCTGCAGTGTCCAGCTCTCCCTTGACCTTTTTTATCAGTGCCTTATTGATGAGCATATTTCTCTTGATCTTGGGGTGACTGTCGATCTGATGTCCTTCTTCCATCATGTCAATGATCAGTAATGCCTCATCATATCTTTCCAATTGTATTAAAAACGCCGTCCGCTCGGCGTTTGTTTCCACCAATATCCCGGTATCTTCAGAATCCTCAGCAAAACCATGCAGCTTCTCTGCTTCCTCCAAGGCCGCCTCGAAATACGAAAGTTTAAAGAGGGCATTCGCTTTGTTCTGCATCAGTTTTAAAGCGGTGGTATCGCTCATATCGGTGAAGAATTTCAATCCTGCTTCAGCATATGTGAGAGCGGTATTGAAATCAAAATCACCATATGCCGCGTCAATGATCTTGAGGGAGTATTCGATCGCTTTTTCCCTGTTTGAGGTGCGTACGAAATGATATGCGCATAAATATGGCGATCCGCCCTCTTTTTCCAATTGTGCCCCTACGGCTTCATGTAATTGTGTTCTTTTTCCGATAAGGGTGAGGGTATAGACCGACTCGCGGAAATTCTCATCTTTAAAAATACAGAGATCATCATCAATGCGTTGGAGAATACCCTCTTCCGACAGGACGCGTATAGCGCCCTCGATACGGCCGGGTTTATAATTTATGATACTGTTGAGAAATTTTATAGAGAATTCATTTCCGATTATCGCGGCATACTGGAGAAATTTCTTGGTGTATTCATCGAATGAATCAAAGATCGCCAGAACTACATTTCTGAATTGATCGGGCAATTCCAGTTTGTCAACAGGGACCTTAAGATACAGCCCGTTCTTTTCCAAAAATATCAGATCTTTTTTCTCGAGATAAGAGATCAATCCGTTGATATTTCTCATATTCCCAGCAGAAATGTTGAATATCTTATCCACCAGTTCGTCGGGGATGAATTCTTTATTGAAATACTTCATCAGATAAACTATTGTCTCTTCCTTTGCCAGGAAGGGAATGTTCAGTTCTTTGGATCCTGGGAACTCCGCTTTTCTTGAAGAAAGGATCAAATGTCCGCTCAATTCCTCGCTATTGAAGAGATAAGAGAGCATCTCAAAACTCATTTGATCCAGATTATCCAAATTGTCAATAACGATATCTCCGGAGATCTTTTTAAAGAGTTCAAGAGTGAATGCGAATATCCTCCACTTCTTATCCTCACCGCTGAAACCCTCTTTGATATCCATAATATCAAGAAGCAGCGGCAGCCTGGGCAAGAGCTCAGGATTGGATTTTATATACCCCTGTATCTTCTTGCGTTTTTCGTTAATGTCATCGGACGGCGACATTTTCAAAAGAAAATTTAAATGCATCTTGATCAGATAATAAGGAATATTTTTGCCGAAAGAAGGCAATTCAAATGATCTTTCGGCCTGGATGTTCTTATTAATGAAAACGGTTTTTCCGGATCCAGGCTCCCCCTTGATAAGTATGCATCGGCTCTTTTCGTATAATTGATCGAAGATGTATTCTTCATTGGGGCGTTCCATATAGAAAATATTTTTTTCGATCAGCTCCCCGATCTGAGAACGCAGTCCGGAGATCAGGTAAACCTGCACCAATTCCTTTTTGCCCTTAACCGCCACTTTTCCGATATCTTTCAGAAGTATCTCTTCTGTAAGGGTTTCTGCGGTGCTGCCCGAGATCATGATCTCGCCGGGATTAGACATTGATTCTAAACGGGCGGCAAGGTTGACATTATCGCCCATTACGGTATATTCCATTCGTTTTTCGGAGCCGACATTACCCGCGAAGACCATTCCGGAATTGATGCCCATGGTCATTGAGATTGGAAATTTATCTCTGATCTCCTGAGGCCTCTCATTGTTGAAGTTCTTCAATTCGCCCATCATTTCCATTCCGGCCAGTACCGCCCTCTCGTCATCGTCTTCATGAGCGATTGGAGTGCCCCAGAGTACAAGCATCGCATCTCCCATGAATTTATCGATATCGCCGCCGTATTTTTCAATGACCGTATGCATCCGTGTGAAAAATCCGTTTACCGTTGCGGCAACTTCTTCCGGGTCAAGGTTTTCCGATATAGCGGTAAAACCGCTGATATCCATGAATAGAATAGAGGCCCTTCTTCTTTCTCCCTCTATATGAGAACTGTATGGGTCCATTTTGATCTTTTCAACGATCCTTAGCGGGAGATATCCCGATAATGCCTTTATGATCTGATCTTTTCGATCTTGTTTTTCTTTTGCCATATTACCTTTTTGCCGCGGCATGTAAAAAGTATTTTACGCCATCACCGTAGAGAGAATTGGGATACACTTGTTCAAAGAGAGCGGCATCATCCAGTAGAGTTGAAAAATCTTCCAATTCGAATAGGCACATCAGTCTCCTGTAAAGGGCCCTTTCCCGAAGCTCTCCGTCTATCGTATTGGATGCGACGAAAGAAGTCCTTTCCAGGGCAGCATAATAACATCCCTTCTTAAAAAGAACAACAGAGTCGTCAAAAAGGACTTGAAGATCTTTTATCTTCCAGACCTCTCCCTTTGTGGAATAATAGATCCCTTTAAAGAGGTTTTCCCAGCTGAATTGAATACCGATACCCGCGCCGTTGCTGCTTCCAGTGCTGCCGGTGGGTTCTTCAGCATTCAGTTTTGCTAAATATTTTCCGATCTCTTTCTGTACCGGATCATTTCCTGAATAATATGCAGAGTTTACAAGGTCCGGCCCGAAGTTCCTGAATTCAATATCCATTGAGTCGGAAATAATCCTGGAATTCACTGCTGAAATATCGATCCTTGTCCAATTCATCGTTTCATTCGGATCCGGTACCGCCACGGGAATGGAATTGTTTCCCGGTCGGAGCATATTCTTCACCGCTCTATCTTTTAAATACTTCTGCGGCGCATCATTAAGTAGGGCTAATTTCATAAACGGGCCTTGCGGGCGCTGTACGGGCCGAGGGCCCGAATTACTGATCAGAAGATCAAGAAGCAGTATCAATAATATCTGAGCAATAACCGTTAATAAGGCGGCGATCCATTTGTCGCGGTTCAAATCATTCATACCTCAATGCTTCGATCGGTGATACTCTTGACGCCTTGATGGCGGGATAAAGCCCGGAAAGAAGGCCGACTACCAGAGCGAAAAGCAGACCGATCAGTATTATCTGCGGGTGCACGCGGGATTTAACGCCGAAATCCATTGCACTTACCGCGGAAGTCGAAAGCAATACCCCCGTTAATGCCCCCAGTATTCCCCCAAAGAGTGAAAGCAGAGTCGCCTCGATGAGAAATTGTACCTTGACATCCGTTGAAGTGGCTCCAATGGATTTCTTCAGGCCGATCTCTTTGATACGGTCTTTGATCGTGGCCAGCATTATATTGGTGATGCCGATCCCGCCGACGATCAGGGATATCACGGATATCAGTCCCAGCACCATTCCCCACATCGCCTGCATTTTCTGAAATTCAATGATGTTCTCAGCGCGGCTTTCCAGGGAGAAATCCTCTGTACCTCTTCGTCTGTATATAACGGCTTTTGCCGCCTCATTGACCTCTTCACTTTTTCCCGGATCATCCAATCTGTATGAAAGAGAAACCGATTTTTCACCCTTTAATCTGAGCATCATCGTCCTTAGCGGTACCACGAGTATATTATTTCTCCACTCCGCCCATCTGGAATGCCGCCCGCTGCCTTTTATTTCTTCGAGTACGCCGATTATTCGAAAGCCCCTGTTGTTGATCTTGATGATCTTGTCAAGTGCGTTCCCTTTGAAAAAATCTCTTGCCACCGACGACCCTATAATACATACCTTTTCCGCATAATATTCGTCGTCACTCAGAAACTGACGGCCCTGAAGTAATTTATAATCTTCGTCCAGAAGATAATTGTTATCCGCTCCCTGAACTCGTATTTCAGAACTGTTCTCTTTGGATTTGATGTGATACCAGCCCTGCTGTGTGGCGGAGATCTGATTTATTCCTTCAATATCCGCATCCTTCAAGGCGAGATAATCCGAATACTGTATCCCGAATTCCTTTGACCGGATCTTTTGATCCTTGCTTGCCCTGTACGGCGGGAGATAGCTGACATTCACTCTGTTGACCCAGCGCTTCGTC
Organism: Candidatus Atribacteria bacterium; assembly: GCA_048635215.1. Classification (GTDB taxonomy): domain Bacteria; phylum AUK180; class AUK180; order AUK180; family AUK180; genus JAGLWT01. The sequence continues at coordinate 3,691 of JAIVYW010000021.1, read as the reverse complement.
CACTGTTCGTTTCTTTCAGATGCTGCTTTCAGAAGAGAGAACATTACTATGAGCGAAGTTACGCCCAGTATGATCCCTAAAAGCGTCAGCATTGATCTGACCTTATTGGCAATGATCTGATCTATGCCTTCATATACTATTTCTCCGATAAGGGATAATTTCATGATACCTCTTTAAATATTTCCGGATAATTCCAGAAACGCCTTGTAATCGGCCAAGACGGTTATCTTGAAATTCAAACGGTCCCCATCGGCGATATGGGGTTCCCTGCCCATTGCTTCCAAGATAACGCCTTCGTCCGTTACATTGCTCATTTCAGAGTTATACGTGATAATGTCCTGTAATATTTCCCCGGTAAATCCCTGCGGTGTCTGTATGGCAAAGAGGTCTTCTCTGTCAATGGTCTCTGTTCCTGCCTCGTTCTTTCTTCTTATGGTGTCGGTCACGACGGTCGCCGGAAAACAATTTCCGTGCCTTTCCGTAATATCCATAACTCGCCTGACCAGCCATTTCTTTACATTGGGCCTTGCGGCATCATGAATAAGAACGATATCGTTCAACCCCGGGGTAACCGTATTGAATGCATTCTTCACGGACTCAAAGCGCGTCTCTCCCGGTTCCGCCAGATAGAGATCGGGAATATTCTCCTGTTTTATAAATTGCCGCTTTTCTTCATCGGCTACGACAACCATCACCGAAAAAAGTTCGTATGAGATCATTTTTTTCAGGATGTAAGAAAATATGGTCTCGTCACCCGCTTTCATGTTAAGCTTGTCTTTTCCGAATCTGGAGCTCCCTCCGCCTGCAAGAAGATAAAGGATCTTTCTCATAATATATTATTCCTCAATTTCAAAATACCCTCTTTAAGAAGCGTCGCCCGCACATCACCGATGCCCTCTACCTCTACCAGCTCCTTCTGGGATGCCGCAAAGATCTTCTGTACACTGCCGAATTTCTCAATGAGCTTATGAATGCTGTTCTCTGGGATCTTGGGGATCTTGTAAAGAATTCTGAATCCGCGCGGCTCGACCCTTGCGTCCAATGCGGTAAGGTTCTTGGGATCGCCGAGCACGGACAGTATATTGAGAGGCTCCAGATAGGAGAACTCGCTGAACATGTCCAGCAAAGTGAATATCTCCTCTTCTCTGTGTAAATTTTCATTGACGATATAGTCCTTTATTAAATAAGCGCCCTCTTTGATGTCAGTGGACAGGTCATCAAGTCTCATCTTGAGGATCTTCCCGGCGCCGCCGAGTTCCGTGATCTTCCTTTCGATCACACGCAGGATCTTTTTCAGCGTCATATACCGTATGATCCCGTGGACCACATCTCCAAGTGTTGTCGTGCCTTTGATCTCGGAGATCGTTATATTGTAATAATAGTCCTGTATTGTCCTGGTGTACTGTTCATATGTATTTATCGCCTGAGCCACTTCAGACAATAATTCAGGGATATACTTCAGGGAGTATTTGATAGAACCCGAAAAGACCGTTACCACATTTCTCTTTTTTGAAATAGCGATAACCGATTGTCCCGTTTCACGGGCAAATCTTTCGGCGACCCTGTGCCGGGTACCGGTTTCCAGAGAATGTATCTTAGTGGTGGGGTGAAGATGAACATTCGAGTACAGTATCTTGTCCGCGTTCTTGGTGATTATGACCGCTCCGTCCATTTTAGAGATCTCGTAAAGAGCATTCGGGGAGAACTCCTTATTATGTACGAAGCCCGCTTCCATGATACCCCTTTTTCTGGATACGCCCAATACTATCATGCCGCCTATCTGGGCCTGAACAATATACTCTATGCCGGTTCTTAATTGTGTTCCGGGAGCCACCATTTTGATCAGCCGTATGAATTGCTCATCCTTCTCTCGAAGTTCCCAGAATCTTGCAATGTCCTCGTCCCACTCACGGAATTTTCTGTCTGTCATTTATATTCCCTCTATAAGGTCTTTCACCCTTTTTATTTTGATCACATTTCTCTTGCCTTTTAGGCTGTCTACATTGGCTCCGGGAATGAAGAATTTGGAGAATCCCAGCTTTTCCGCCTGTATCAGCCTTTGTTCCATTCTGATGATGCTCCTGACCTCTCCCGTAAGGCCGACCTCCCCCAGTACCACCGCCCCGGGATTCAATCTCTTATTTCTGAAAGATGAGATCATGGCTGCGGATATCGCGAGGTCCAGCGATGTTTCCCGTACCTTGATGCCGCCGATCACATTGATGAAGATATCTTCGTTCGAGAGTAAGAAGCCACCTTGTTTTTCCAGAACCGAGATCAGCATAAAAACCCTTTGCAGGTCGTATCCGATGGACAATCTTTTGGGTATGCCGTATTTGGTAGGGGTCACAAGCGCCTGTATCTCCACCAGAATTGCCCGCGTCCCTTCATTAATAACGGAGATGACGGATCCAGACGCGTCCCCAGGCCTTTCAGATAGCAGCTACCCGGACGGGTCGCTGATCTGGTCGAGCCCGCTTTCCTTCATTTCAAAAAGCCCTATTTCCTGTGTCGCGCCGAAGCGGTTCTTTACCGGCCGTATCATTCTGAACTGATGATGACGGTCCCCTTCAAAGGAGAGCACGCAATCCACCATATGTTCCAGTGTTTTCGGCCCCGCCGAGATGCCTTGTTTTGTGACATGCCCTACGAGGATCACCGCCGCCTGCTTTCTTTTGCCGAATTCCGTCAATCTATATGCCGTTTCTCTGACCTGGGAAACGGTTCCGGGCGAAGAGGTCAGGGCGGGGTCATATACGGCCTGAACAGAGTCAAGGATGACCAGATCGGCCGCTTGCTCATGAAGATACCCTATAATGGATTGAAGATTTGTCTCTGATACGAATACGAGGCGTTCATTGGAGCGTATTCCGAGCCTTTGCGCTCTCATTCTCTGCTGTCCCAATGATTCCTCGGCGGATATGTAAATGACCTTGTGGCCCGCGGCTGAAAAACTGCTGGCGATCTGAAGCAGTAAAGTGGATTTCCCTATGCCCGGCTCTCCGGATAGAAGGACTATTTCACCCGGTACAAGGCCGCCGCCGAGAACACGGTCGAACTCTTCAACGCCGACCGGTGATCTTTCATATTCGATATTACTTATCTGATCCAGCGTAAAACTTTCTGCTTTTTTAAAATTACCCGAAGGGCGCCTGACATCCACCTGTTCTTCCAGAAGTGAGTTCCACTCCTGACAATCGGGGCATTGTCCCATCCATTTGGAGGTGGTATAGCCACAATTCCTGCAGACATAGCGGGTTTTCGGCTTTTTCATGTATATATTGTATATTATTTTACCACCCTTTTCAAATTCCGGGTAAGTCGGCGTCATTTTTAAGGCTTAAAAACCGAACTGTTGAAAATAAATATAAGAAAAGAAGGTTCGGTCCGGTCCTGCTCTACATACTGATTGAATTCAAATGTCTATCAGTGTATTATTTCAGGGAGAATTAGAATCTGGAGGATCATCCATTTTGAATCAGTGTATGTGAAGTTTGAGTCGTTGCTGAGGACTTGCGAGAGATCAAGGAGCAAAATAGCATACACGGTGTTATACGCTGTTGTCATTGTTATTCACCATCTCCCAACTTGACGATCTGATGTTATCTGCCGTTGCCGTATTCTAATAACAAATTCTAATTGTTATTCCATTCTAAGAAGTTAACCGTCCTTTTAAAAGTTCAATTACATC
>JAIVYW010000020.1:0-10066 GCA_048635215.1 Candidatus Atribacteria bacterium | reverse complement strand
CAGAAAGAACATATGTATTCACAAACGGTCTTGCTTCAAAAGATTCCTTTGACATTTTTTCTAAAGCCGATTTATTTATTTCTACATCAAAATGCCCTGAATTACATACGATGGCATTGTCCTTCATCTTTTCAAAATGATGCTTATCAATGACATTAATGTCTCCTGTAGATGTTATGAACACATCTCCATGAGAAGCAGCCTCTTCCATCTTCTGAACCTTAAAGCCGTCCATAACCGCTTCCAATGCCTTCACCGGATCTATTTCAGTTACTGTTACATTAGCGCCCATTCCCTTGGCTTTGGTTGCTATGCCTCTGGAACACCATCCGTATCCGGCAACGACAACATCTGATCCTGCGAAAAGAACATTTGTGGCTCTGATGACACCATCAAGGGTTGACTGCCCTGTTCCGTATCTATTGTCAAAGAGATGCTTAGTCAAAGCATCATTCACCGCGATAATGGGGTACTTCAATGCGCCGTTTTTAGCCATTGCCTTTAATCTGATAACACCCGTTGTGGTCTCTTCAGTGCCCCCCATGACAGGGAAAGAATGATTGCCCTTATGGTAAACGGCAACAAGATCCGCGCCGTCATCCATTGTCACCTGCGGCTTCATTTCCAGGAGGGAGTTCAAATGATCATAATATGTGTCATTATCCTCTCCATGAATCGCGAATACACTTATTTCATAATGTTTCACCAACGCTGCGGCTGTTTCATCCTGAGTAGAAAGAGGATTTGAAGCAGCAAGGCGCACTTCGGCTCCGCCCGCTTTCAGGGTCCTCATTAGATTCGCTGTCTCTGTTGTAACATGCAGACAAGCTGCGATCCTGACACCTTTAAGGGGTTTTTCTTTTTCAAAACGCTCGCGTATTGAGCGCAGAACAGGCATATTCCTTTCTGCCCATTCGATCTTGCTCTTTCCAACATCCGCTAAGTTAATGTCTTTGATGTGATATTCCATTTTCACTCCTCTTTTAAACGCATAAATATCGGCTCACCTTTCTCCAGCAGCTCGTCGGTCTTCAATCGGCCCCATTCAAGATGCCCATCAGAGGTAAAGTCCCATTTATATTTCAGTTTATTTAATATTTTATCGGCTGTATCCGGGATCACCGGATAAAGCATTATCGCAGTAAGGCGAAGAGATTCAAGAACAGTATAAAGTATGGCGGAGGTTCTTTTTAAGTCATTTTTGCCCGTTCTAAAAGGTGCCGCATCATTGATGTAGGCATTCACCTCGCGCAGATAATCAATTACCGCACCGATCGCCTTCGGTAGGCGCATCTGTTTAAAAGCACTCTCATATTCCTCATGATACTGTGTGAATTTCGCTTTCAACGCCTCTTCCATTTCACCATATTCAATCTCATCGAGCAGCTTCCCATCAAGGTATTTTTCCAGCATCGTTAATGTCCGGTGTAATGTATTTGATACTATATTCACCAATTCATTATTAAATTTTTCTACCAGCCGTTCTTCACTGAATTCAGTATCCAGCCCTTCCGGTAGTCCTGAAACTAAAAAATATCGAAGAGAATCAATACCGTATTTATCCGCTAATTTAAAGGGGTCAATGACCATACCGCTTCTTTTTGACATCTTTCCTCCCTTCATCAGCCAAAACCCGTGCGCGTAAACGGTGGGCAAGGGAAGGTCAAGAGCTTCAAGTATCGAATACCAGAATAGTGTATGGAACCAGAGTATGTCTTTACCGATCACATGAAGGTCAGATGGCCAAAAACGGTTGAATTCTTCCATATTCTCAGGGTAGCCGATCGCTGTAATATAATTCAGGATAGCATCGAACCATACATAGCAGACCTGCTCAGGATCGAAAGGAAGTTTTATTCCCCAGTCGAAATGAGCTCTCGAAACAGATTTATCCTCCATTGAATCCTTGATCTTACCCATGATCTCTTTATGTCTGAGCCGGGGCTTGATCAAGCCGGGATCTTCCGCCAGTTTCTTTTGCAGAACCGGAAGAAATTTTGACATAGAAAAGAAGTAATTCTCCTCATCCACCCAATTCACTTCACCGCCGCAAGATGGGCATTTACCTTCTTCAAGTTGTTTTTCATTCCAAAAACTTTCACATGGAACACATTGATATGCTTCATACTTCCCTGAATAAATATACCCTTTGTCATACAATTTCTGCAGGATCATACCGACGCGTTTTTCATGTTCGGCATCGGTGGTCCTGATAAATTTATCATAATCAACATTCAGAAGTTTCCAGAGCTCTTTGAAGTACTGCACATTTTCATCCGCCAGCGCCTGCGGCGACTTGCCGGCTGCCTTCGCGGCCTCAAAGATCTTCTGTCCATGTTCGTCGGAACCCGTAAGAAAATATGTATCAACTCCCCTCATCTTATGAAATCTCTTAAGAACATCACTGAACACTGTAGTATATGTGTGCCCGATGTGCAACTTTGAGTTAACATAATAAAGGGGGGTAGTAATATAAAATTTCTCCATGCTAAAACCTCGTAATTGGCTACATTTTAACACATAAGAGAGAGTATTTCAAATTTATTCCGGGGGTGCGGAGCTGGAATCTATCGCAATGTCAACGGGATTGCTGGTAGCAATATGAGTACCGCTGATATCATATCCCCTGACGGTAATGCTAATTGTAGAATTATTGTAAGGAACTGTATCTAAGGCAAATGTATATGGATAGGTGGTAAGTGTGGATTTATACACGCTCCCTACAAATAGTTTGATCGATTTGATCGAGGAATTATTTACCTTGGTCTTTACCGAAATTTCTCCATAATGAACCGTGCCCCAGCCCGGATATGTTATTGAGATATCATCAACTTCGGGAGTAGTGACATCTGTTCTACACCCGGTCAGAAGGAGCAGAATAATGGCGAGCAGTAATATGGTATTCCTTTTGCTCATGTCAGATTATATATTTTTAAGAGTTTATTGTCAAATCACTGATGTACGAAGTACGAGGCACTAAGAAGTGTGAAGTGTGAGGTGTGAAGTGTAAAGTGGAGTAATACAGTGAACAATTAAGGAAAGGAATTACCAAGGTCCATTATTCTCGGCTTGTGTGGCGTGTCATCTTGAGTGAAACGAAAGATCCATCAGGGATCTACTTTTGGTGTTTTCCTCACTGTTCATTTCTTCATTATTCACTGTTCACTATACCTAAGCCTATCGCCTTATCATCCTATCACACATGTGGTGCACTTTTGCCTACATGGCACTGTGAAGCTCGTAGCGCTCTGCTCTTGAATTATTCATTAAAATAATATAAAATACATAAAAGGAGATGTATTGGACACCATAATTATCAAAGAGGGCGAAAGTGTTGTGCAGACAATTAAGCTCGAAAAAAACCTCTTTCTGATCGGCTCCGATCAGGAATGTGATATATTTTTAGATAATCTTCTCGTTTCCGCCTCCCATGCAGAATTAGTAAAAACAGATAACGGCTGGTTCTTCAATGATCTGGGTTCCGATGACGGCTCGTTTCTCGACGGTGTGAAGATCGAAGAGCATTACCTGGAAAATGCGGATGAGATACAGATAGGCAATTTTGTCCTTATCTATGACTGCGGCTTCCTGGCGGAAGACGAGACAGAGACCAAGATAGTTTTCGATTCTGAAAATCAGGATCCTGCTTCTTCAGTGAATGCACCGAAGATCATCGGAAGACAGAACGACGGCAAAAGCGTAGAGTACCTCATACATAAATCAACAGTTGTTATAGGAAGAGCTCTGGGCGCCGATATAGTTATTGAAGATATTACGATCTCGAGAATGCACGCCAAAATACTTTTTCAGAACGGGAAATACTATGTCAAAGACCTGGATTCGAGAAATGGCCTGTATGTGAACAAAAAACAGGTCTCTGTTTCAGAGATCAAGAACGGAGATATTATTACCTTCGGCACCTACGCAGTAAAATTTGTCATTTAGGGTGGTGTAAAAAAGATTGTTCAAAAGTTCAAATGTTCAAAAGTTCAAGGTTGGTAAATACAATGAATAATGAAGAAATGAACAATGAACAATTGAAGAGTGTCATCCAGAGGGAGTTTGCGACCGTGGGATCCAGTTTTTATTTCATCCCGTCTTTTTCCCTCTTTCATTTTTCATTATTCACTTTCTTTTGTTCCACTGGGTCCACTTGTCCCTGGGTCCACTGCGCAGCGTCACTTCACACTTGCTTTTGCACTTGTCCATTGTCAATTATCTTTTGTTCCTTGTGCACTTGTTGCTTGTGGTATCTGTGGACGGTTGTCCCCCACCTTGAATCTTTCGATAAAATCTACTTTTTGATATTTTCTTCAGAATTAGTATAATAGCGTATAGGTTGGAGATAAATATGTTTTGTAGGAATTGTGGAAAGGAAATAGATGGTTCTTTGGAGGAATGCTCTTTTTGTAAAGAACCGATTATCAAAATCAAAATAAAGAATTACCTTTTAGAATCAATACTTGCTGCAATATTTTGTAATATCATTTTTGGTTTAATAGCATTGAATTATTCTATTAAGGTTAAGCACCTTACTGCAGCAGGAGAAATCAAGGAGGCAATAAAAGCTTCTAAAATCGCGAATAGATGGCTCGTTACTTCAGCTATCGCCTTTTTTATAGGAATATTTCTAATAATTTATCTTGTGATTCATGCTGTTTAATTAGTGCGGTTATCACGCACCTTAATTATTATATGATCCTAAATCCGAATATTTTCATATCATGCAACTTCTGCAACCACCGATTTCCCTTAATTCCAACAAAAAGATGGATTCCTCGCTCCCCGATGTAATCGGGGTTCCCAAGGTCATGCGCCTGGGAATGACAAAGGACAGGTCAAGCCCTGTCCCTACGAATATTCGCCAATTGTTCACTGTACTTATCCACTTCAGACTTGCTGAGCAAGCTCAGCGAATGATCACAAATTTGCCGGTCGTGCTCTCCGTATCATTTGAGATCACATAGAAATAAACACCCGCGGCAATGTCTTCACCGTCTTCGTTCTTCATATCCCAGGAATGAGATATGCTGTCCGCATCTATCTCAATGATGATCTCTCCGCCGATCGTATATATCTGTACTGTAGCATCTTCTGTCAGATTGGTAAATGTGATCACATTTACGCCGCCATCCGATTTCCAGGGATTCGGATATACCTTAACTTTGGATAAATCTGTTGCAAATAATTTCGTGCCGGTAAAATCAGCATCAACAACAGCAGTAGCGAAATCAGTATATGTCAGGTTTACAGGGTCAAATGTATAATTCGTCTTTGTCGGCGTGATCACATATGTAGCACCGGCATCCAAATTGCCAAATGAATAATTGCCGTTTGTGTCAGTAATTGTGCTTGCCGTGGAATCTCCCGTAAGATCGACCGTAACATCCGGCACTGGATTAGTTCCATCCGTAATCGTGCCGCTTATCGAGTATATTGAAAGAACATCCGGCGCATCAAGCGGATTTGTCGGATCGCCGCTTGCAGGAGCATTGCAAGAATCATAGGCTTCAAAGTAGTATGTATAATCAGTTCCCAGAGATAAACCGGAAATAGAATAAGAATATATTTTTCCGTCTGAAAATGTAGTATCTCCAGCATTTACTTCAGTCATTGTAAACGGACTGCCCGTAATATCTGTGCCGCCTTTCAATATGTAAACCTTCGGATATCCGGATTTCGGAGCATTATCTTCAGAGCTTGTGTAATCTATCCGATAGGTAAATGTACTTGAATCATTTCCTGTCTCAGGGTCGATGCCGTCCGCCGTATAATCGGCCTCCCCTGTCCAGGATAAACCCGGATATGATGTAAATCCGTCCGCTTTCCAGAAGCTAAGGCCGCCGGCTGTACTCCCGCAGAACATATCAAGGTCCCCGTCATTATCTATATCTACGAAATCAGGGGTACTGGCGTTGCCGACATCAATCGCATGATAGTTACTTGTGACCAGTGTCCAGGCGAGAGTATTAGCATTTCCGTCGTTTCTATAATAATTTAAATTCCCTGAGTTTTCTCCGATGAACATATCAAGATCACCATCATTGTCGATATCTACAAAATCAGGACTGCTCGCGCTGCCAACATCGATCGATTGATATGCCGTATCAACAAGTGTCCAGGAAGCAGTTGCTGCCGTCCCGTCATTTCTGTAATATAGAATATTACCGTAAAATTCACCGATGAACATATCATAATCACCGTCATCATCAATATCTGCAAATGCCGGCTTACAATCCTGTCCCACATCGTACGATAGATAATCTCCCGTAATATATACCCATGAGGGTGCGGCGGCAGTTCCATCATTACGATAATACCTGACATGCCCGTTCTGTTCACCGATAAACATATCAAGATCATTATCATTGTCGATGTCCACGAAGGTAGGCACAGAAGCATTTCCCGCATCAATTCCTTCGTAAGAAGAGTCAACAAGTGTCCAGGCGGGCGTATCAGCCGTTCCGTCATTACGGTAGTATATGATCTCACCGTAGTACTCGCCAAAAAAGAGATCAAGATCACCGTCATCATCTATATCGACAAAGGCGGGAGAGCTTCGAGTGCCGACATCAATCGACTTATACTCTGAAGAAATGAAACTCATCGCTGGGGTCGTAACATTGCCATCGTTGCGGTAATAATTTTCAAAACCACTTTCGGCACCTACGAACAGATCAAGATCATTATCATTATCAATATCCGCAAAACAGACACTGGAACAGATCCCAACATCAATTGACTCCCAAGTCGCGTCGATAAGTGTCCATGCGGGGGTATTAGCGGTTCCAACATTTTCGTAGTAATTTATATTGCCGTCATATTCAGCAATGAACATATCATAATCACCATCATTATCTATATCGATAAAATCGGATTTGCTTCTCATACCTACATCGATCGTCTGATAGTCCGTATCAACAAGTGTCCAGGAGGCGATCTCAGGCGTTCCATCGTTTCGGTAAAAATTCAGATTTCCGAAGAATTCTCCGACAAAGAGATCGAGATCGCCGTCATTGTCAATATCTACAAAATCAGGACTGCTGTTACCGCCTACATCGATCGAGCCATAATTACTCGTAACAGAAGTCCACGAGGGCGCTGCCGCCGTACCGTCATTACGATAAAAGTTAATATTTCCTGAACTCTCACCGATGAACATATCGTAGTCACCGTCATTATCAATATCCGCGAATTCGGGATAGGGTTCCTGCCCAATAAAGATCAATTCATAGTTCTCAGTGATCAGCACCCAAACAGGACTTGCCGCTGTGCCTTCATTGCGCTTAAAAATTATGGAGCGCAAGCCCTCACCTATAAACATATCAAGATCGCCGTCATTATCAATGTCTACCAGCGTCGGCGTACTCAATCTTCTGCCGCCGGAATATGCCCTTTCCCAAGTGCTTCCGTCCACTTCCGCTTCATAGGTTCTTGTCCAATTGATATCGGCATAGCTATTACCGCTGAATAAAAGGAAAAACACACAGATAAGCAATAAAAATTTCTTCATTCTTAACTCCTCGTTCTAATTGGTATTTCCTGCAGAAAGCATTCTTACCGCGATTATTATATTTCACTTTGGGTTTTTCTCCAAATGTCTATAAAGGTACCTGGTCTTTATTTTTTATGCGGAACTTCCGTCTCGATTCTGCCGAATATACCAGATCGTTGCCGATATTTTACCTATTGCATTGCAGATGGAGAAGTCCGGTAGAATACATTGTCTTCTGGTAAAAAGTAAAGATCCGATACCCTATCTCTCTGCTCTTGTTTCTGCTTCATTCATTCCGCTTCTTCCGGTCATCAAGCAATTTCTTTTCTATTTCCTCAAGCTGTTTTAAGTCCTCTTTATCCGCTACCAGCGCTTCCGCCTTTTTGCGTTTGTGGTCAAATTCTTCATAGCGGTCTTCGGTAATCTTTTTTGCAACTTCTGCCTTAACTTTTCCCGCATTAGTCAGAATTTCCTGTTCGTTAAACTCCATAAATGCATCCAATTTCTCTGCCCATTGTACCATTGTAACGGTTTTTCTCTGCCGGGCCTGTCTTTCGGCATAATCCAGATACATGGTTACAATTTCATTGAGGTCTTTGATTTCATCTTCTTTCAAGTAGTTTTTTGCAATGGCAACATCCTGTTTTCTTACAATAGAACCACGCCATGAAGTCAGACCCATATTTGGAACATCTGAATTACTGCGGTTTTCAATAAGCTCTGCTGCTGTTTTCCCGGTAATCGCCCAGAGCATTTTGTTTTGTACTTTTTTAAAGAAAATCTGTGCCTGCTCGGAATTTTTGTCATAATCAATAGCGGTTGTATAAATATCCCGTATTTTCTGGTAAAACCGTTTCTCAGAAGCCCGGATATCCCGGATGCGTTCCAGCCATTCGTCGAAATAATTCCATTTATTCACCTGCTTTAAGCGGTTATCATCCATGGCAAAACCTTTGATAATATATTCTTTCAGAATATTGGTTGCCCAAATTCGGAATTGGGTAGCCCGATTGGAATTGACCCGGTATCCCACCGCAATGATAGCATCAAGATTATAATATTTTACCTGCTTTTTCTGTGTTTTTCCTTCAATAGCGCCATGTTGAGTGGTATGTTCCAAAATGGAACTTACCATTTTCTCGTCCAACTCTCCGCTTTCAAACACATTTTTCAGGTGTTTTGTAATAGCGGGGCGTTGAACATCAAAAAGTTCCGCCATTTTCTTCTGTGTCAGCCAGATGGTTTCGTTTTGAAAAACCGTTTCAATTTTGACTGCGCCGTCAGATGTGGTATAGAGAACTATTTCAGATTGATTTGGCTGATGGGTCATTTTATCATCTCCTCATATTCATCTTTACTCATTTCAAATTCACCTTTAATGATTTTAATCTCATCATAAGTAAATTCATAAAATTTGTAAACCATAGTGTCAATTTACCTCATTGTTGCATTTTACTTGATTTGGAGTATATTATCAAATTTCAGCCCTTATAACAATATAAGATGCACCCTGCACATGCTCCTTGTGCACTTGTCACTTGTGCTCCGGTGCTCTGATCACCCTACAACCTTATCACCCTATCAACCTATCACCTATTTGGTGCACTTCTGCCCTTTCCAAAAAGTAAAATAATTGCTATAATCAAGGCAGAACAAAAAGGAGTTCTCGTGAGAAAGAAAGCGTCGCATAATCTTTGGTTATTTCCCCTGCTTTGTATTACATTCCTGCTTATTGCCTCAAGCGCGAAGTATCCGTATTCAAAAGAGATAATAGATACATTGAAAAAGGCGGGAAAGAACAAAAGCGAGCTGATAAAAGTGCTCGAACATTACAATGATGATCCGGAGAAGTCAAAGGCAGCTCACTATCTGATCGAAAACATGACGGGCCATTGCTATGCACCGTTTCAGCTTCTTGATGAAAAGAAGAACAAGGTATGCTTCAATATTCTTGACTATCCCGATTACAAGGCATTGAAAGAGGCATTGAACGAAATAGAAGAGGAGAAAGGAGAATTACAATTCAAGGTGGAGAAGCTGATCTATGATACGAAGGTCATCAAGGCAGAGTTCCTTATCAAGCAGATCGATCATGCCTTCAGAGCGTGGAAAGAGAGACCATGGGCTAAGCAGTATTCATTTGAGGTATTTTGTGATTATATTCTCCCCTACCGGGGCAGTAATGAGCCGCTTGAAAATTGGAGAGAGCCACTTTTTAAAAAATACGAGGACATCGCTAAAGACATGAAAGACCCCGCCGACCCCACCGAAGCGGCTGTCATCATCAATAATGATATACGCTCCTGGTTTAAATTTGACTCAAGGTTCTATGTGCACCCCACAGATCAGGGATACGCTGAAATGCTGAAAACCGAAATGGGAAGATGCGAGGACATGACAAATCTGACGATCTACGCTCTCAGGGCAAATGGCATCGCTGTCACAAGTGATTATACGCCTCATTGGGCGAATAGCGGAAATAATCATGCGTGGAACGCGATAGTACTCCCCGGCGGAAAGGCGGTCCCTTTCATGGGCGCGGAGGCAAATCCCGGAAAATACCGCTTATCC
>JAIVYW010000019.1:0-10184 GCA_048635215.1 Candidatus Atribacteria bacterium | reverse complement strand
TATCCGGCGGTAAACCCAATTCTTTCAAGATCTCTTTTGAACGTTTTAAAAAAAGGAATGGGATGTTCGCCGATAATGTGCAGGCGTAATGATAAAGTACTCGGTTCAGATCGTTCTTTTTCACTATCCGGATATTCAAATGAGAAAAAATCTCCTGAATTCCATGCTCTGCCTCTTCAGCTCCCTGAAAAAGGGCGATCTTGCCACTCAAAGAGACGCTGCCGGAAAAAACTACGGATAAAGGGAAATGCATTGCTCCGGTACTGCCTTTGAGATGAGCCAGAACAGAGGTGTCATCGCTGCCCGAAAAGTGAATGACCGTGTGCGGGTGATCTTTCAATGTCAGAATTTCTTCAATAACACCTTGGAGATCGGAGCTGCGGACCGCAATAAGAAGAATATTACACCCGGAGAGTTTTTCTATACTTTCATTTCTTGATTTGGTCTTAACGCTATGATTGCTGCTTAATTCTTTGAATAAAAGCGACCCGAAACGGCCTTGGCCAATTATACCAACCTTGTATATCATCCTAATAATGGATCAAAACACTGGTGTTCTGACTCCATAAATACAATGATAATGGAATGTTTAGATTTGTGTCAATTCCAACGATAAATACAGTACGAAGTGCGATGTACGATGTGCGATGTGTGGAAAAGACGGGATGAAATAAAACTGGATCCCACGGTCGCAAGCTCCCTCTGGATGACATTCTCCTCTTCTTTATTTCCCCACTTGTCACTTGTGCACTTGTCGCTTGTGCACTTGTACCACTATCAGCCATTGTCATGGTATTCATGAATCTGAACACTAAGAAGAGATCGCAAGCGCTAACATTATGGAGTTGAACTTTGTCTGGGAATCGTCTCCACGAGAGGTCAGCACTATTGATTTGCGAGCTCCCGCGACAACTGCCGCTCTGGGAGCATTTAAAAATACTTCAATGGTTTTATAAACTGCGTTCCCGTCGGTAATTGCGTTCATGATCATCACATCAGCATTCCCGGGAACACCTGAATAGGATATCAATTTCTTTACCTTTGCAGCATGAGGAGAGAGGGCTACATCAAGGGCAAGAGGTCCGTCAACCTTACCCGGGATACGCAATTGGCCGCGCTCGGCCATTTTCGATATTATTGCGGCATCCAATGTACAGGGCATCTTTGTGTTGATCTTTTCAACAGCGCATATCAAAGCGGTCTTTGGTTCGTCTATTCCTAATTTAACCGCGACCTTCACTGCGTTTTTGAGGATCTCCACCTTCTGTCCCAGATCCGGTTTAATATTCATTCCCGCATCGGAAAATACTATAAATCTTTCTCCGAATTCAGCTGCCGCTACATGTGACAGGAGTTTAGCTTCCATCAATTCTTCCTTTTTAGAAAGAATGGCCTTCAAAAACTGATCGGTATGTACCAGGCCTTTCATAATGCTGTCCGCCTTGTCCTCGGCTAGAAGCTCTACCGCTTTCTCTGCCGCTGCAGCAGGGTCGGAAATATCGATGATCTGAGCTTCATCGGATGTGAAGTATTCGCCAATGACTTCCGCATTACCTATAAGGATCAAATTAACGATCTCCGCTTCGAATGCAGAGCGGCAGGCCTTCAGGATGGAAACTTCGTCCGCGGCGGCGACAACCATGGTGCGGCTATCCCCTTTGCATAGATATTCTTTCAGCTCTTTAAAATTCTTCATTATATAACCCCTAAAAAGTGAATATATTCTTCGATCTGAATTTCTTCATCCCATTACGCGTATCCAGGACAGGTATCTTTGAATCCTTAAGCATCTTATAATCCACATTACTATGAGCGGTTATCAATAATACGATATCCGCCTTTGCGATCTGAACCTTAGTCAAGGGGATATTACTATAAACCTTACTGCCCACATTCAATTTTTCAACATAAGGATCATGATATTTCACATTGCCGCCCTTTTTCTCGATAAGTCGAATGATATCTATCGCTGGGGATTCTCTCGTATCGTCAATATCCTCCTTATATGCTACGCCCATTATAAGAATTGTAGACCCGTTAATAGATTTTTTATACTTATTCAATACCTCACCGAGCAGATCAACAACGAAATAGGGCATGGATCCGTTTACTTCACCCGCAAGCTCGATAAAACGAGTGTTGAAATCGTATGCTTTCGCTTTCCATGAAAGATAAAATGGGTCCAGAGGTATGCAGTGCCCTCCAAGTCCGGGGCCAGGATAAAACGGCATAAAGCCGTATGGTTTGGTAGAAGCTGCTTCGATAACCTTCCATATATCAATATCCATTCTGTGACAGAGCTGCGCCATCTCATTGATAAGTCCTATATTTACGCTTCTATAGATATTTTCAAGCAGTTTAACCGTTTCAGCTACTCTCGTTGAAGAGACGGGATGAACACTTTCGATAGCTATTTCATAGAGTTCCTTGGAAACCTGCGTACACTGTTTGGTAACACCGCCTACTACTTTAGTCGTGTTCTTTATATTGTATCTCTTATTTCCCGGATCAACCCGCTCGGGAGAGAAGGATAGGAAGAAATCCTTACCAACTTTGTACTTCCCGCTCATTTCAAGTGCAGGCAGAAGTATCTCCTCTGTTGTACCGGGGTATGTTGTGGATTCCAGAACAATGAGTTTGCCCTTATAATCGAGTTGCTTGATAATATCCAATGCCGCCATGATAAATCTGATATCCGGCTCCTTCGTTTTCCTCAGAGGGGTTGGGACGCATATCAGGATCGCATCCGCGGCATTTAGGTCCTTGACAGTAGTGGTGGGTTTGAAATACGGAAGTACCGCCTTCAATTCCGCGTCAGATATGTCGGTAATATATGACCTGCCCTTCTTCAGCATGGCAACTTTTTCCTTATTAATATCGTAGCCTATTGTTTTAACCTTTTTCTCACCGAATCCTTCGATGAGCGGAAGCCCCACATAACCAAGGCCTAAAACACCTACAGTCAACGATCTGTCCCTTATCTTATCTAAAAGACGTTTTTTCATCTGAAATTCTCCTACAAAAAAAAGCCCATTGTACATTCGCACAATGGGCTTCTCGTTTACTTTTCTACAGTAGAATAATTACTGTACGATAATGAATTCAACCCTGCTGTTCCTTGCCTGGCCGATCTTAGTGGCATTGTCATATCTGGGCTTATCGGGTCCTATGCCCTTAACGGTAAGTCTGTCGGCACTTATGCCGAACTTTTTAACCAGATAGTTCTTGACGGACTGAGCTCTTTTGCCCGAAAGGTCTATATTGCCTACTCTGGAACCGGTATTATCGGTATGTCCCTGGATCTGCATTTTCACATTTTTATTGCTCTTAAGATATGCACCTACCTCATCCAAAGATTTGAAAGCGATCGAAAGGAGAGTAGCTGTGGCCTTCTTGAAACGAACACTCCTGGGAATGAACTTCACGGCACCGTCCTCTTCAACGAACTTAACTGTCCTCTTGATAGCATCGCTGAAGGCCTTTTGGAGATCCGCTACTTTAACAGAGGCTTCCGGCTGCGCTGTTTTACCACCTGTAGAGGCGGCCATCGCGCGCTTTCTTGCTTCCTGAGCTTTTTTCTTTGCGTCCATTGCCCGCTTTCTTGCAAGCGCCTTACGATCTACCGGATCCTTGCTTGTCTTCTTTTTCTTTGTAACTTTTTTCTTAGGCGTTTTCTTCTTTGTTACTTTCCTCTTGACCACCTTTTTTGCAGGGCCTTCATCACTGCCGTGAATAAGGTATGCATTGTTGGTTACACCTAAACCGAACACGATCTTTGGAGACCAGCCTGCGGTCTCGTATGTGTGTATAGCTTCATCAATATCGGTAATCGCGAGGTTAACAACAAACCCGGGAATGAACTTTCTCGCACTCTTTTTCTTTGCAACATTAAGAAGCTGGGGATTATTGTATATGAGCTGAGCTCCGAGTGAATATTGATTACCGTCATAATCAAGCATTATCCTGAGGGGAGAAAGCTTATTGATCGGGAAGAGCGTGGTGGAGATACCCCACAATACGCCGACATTCCTGTCAACCTTCTTCATACCCTGAAAAACGCCTGATCCCCATCCCAGATGACCCTGAATGAACATGGGTCCGATGTAGAATTTCTTTGAAAGGGCAACATAGATACTATTGTTAAAGTTCTTGTCCGTCTGATATTCCTCGGAGGCATAATTATAGGTATTGCCGTCGGGATCAGTGTAAACACCGATAAGTCCGATGGGAGAAATCCCTGCATCCCCTGAAATATTTCTTACACCGATCGCGAACGACGGTAAGAATTCATATACGGGATTCTTGTCAAAATCATATTTGTTCTTGTAATCTTTATCCGTGGGATCCTGTAAAACCTGAAGTTTAACATTTCCCGCGAACAGGTTCTGCTCAGAGAAATCCGAGAACATCGAAAAGACTGAAAGTCCTACTTCGAAATTCAACTTGAAAATACCTTCCATGGGTACCTGAAAACCGAAGTTGAAATTCAGGTCCTGCTCACCCGCCTCTCTTCCGTCGAAGATATCGGAAGAAAATGACTGTGCGTGATTAATCGAAAGATAGTATCCGAGATTCTCAAGTACATCGGCACTCGGTGCGTTCACCAATGCCGAAGAATAATTAAATGACGCACTAAATGCGATCATCCCAGTAAGTAAGAAAACAAGAAGGTAGTACTTCTTATTCATAGAAACCTCCACTTTTCAACATTTTACACTATAATAGGATAAATGTCAATTACTTTCTGCTTTTTTTGAACGGTTTTGAAAGGGCGTTAAATCCCTTAATATCGGCCGGGAAAACGCGCTGATATTCAAGGAGAAGATGTTCTGCCGCATCCTGTCGGCCCAATTCTACCAGGGCACCCATCAGAAGGTGATAAGCGGGTTTGAAATCCGGAAATTCAGAGATACATTCCAAAAGAACCTTGGACGAAGACAATAACTCCCCATCCCCTGCAAACGCTTGCGCGCTAAGACAGGCCATTTCAGCATCCATCATGCGGACTGAACCCAAAACTTCCCGGGCTGAGGAGAACTCCTCCTTTCGAATATAGTAAATAGCGGCGTTCTTTAGGAAAGCGGAGTAAGCATCGAAGATATTCTCTACTTCAAGTATGGGTTTCCTTTTGCATTCAAGAAGCGTTAATCGCTTCAAATGTATGGGACGGAATCTATTCAATTCGAGCTCTGTAATAAGATAAGGGGGAATTTCCTCTTTGTAATAATCATTGAAATATTTCTCACACCCCCTTGTGATGTAAAAGCCGATCTCCGGGTACCGCTTCTTGAGTGACACAAATGCTTTTGCGGCTTCATTTGAAGCCGATGCAAGGTCAAGCCCGGAGTACTTCTCCAAAGAATCCCGGTACCATTGATACGGCCATAGGGATAATACTATCGGAATACGCTCCCTTTGGAAGAGAAAGTTGAGATTCAGCAGATATGCGGTTGAGTCATCATTCGTAAATATCATAGCTTTTTCCTTTTGAACACCGGATAGCAGGTCATTCATATAGGCCTGCGGATATGGATATTTGCCGAAAGGGAGAAAGGAGAAATTCAGAATTAACAACACCGCGGCTGCCGCTGCGGTTATTATGTAGCGAATTCTGGATCTACTGATATTCGCAAGAGATATTTGCGTCATAAGAAGATACACAGGGAAAAAATATATTGCCCAGTCGAACCATCCGGTCTGGACATTGAAAAAAAATAAACTGATAAAGATAGTGTAGGAGATGCACCAGAGCAGCTCAAAGAGATTTTTCTTAATATTTTTCAGAAATGGAAGCAGCAAAAATATTAGAAGGGAATTTTTCAAGATATTCGGCCCGGATACAAGTATTCCGCCGGGATTTAACATCATTGTGATATGTGAGAATCCGCGTCTGAATATTATCCGAAACAGCGCGGTGAAATCGGTGGCATTTTCCCAGTTGAAGAGCGGTTGGCGTAAAGCTAGCGCCATCAAGCTAAGATAAGACAAGAAGGGTAGTATAATTGGTATGACAGCATTTAGAACAGAGGGCTTTCTTATGATAAAGGCCTTCAGCATAAACGGCCCGAAAAAGAGAAAGAGCGGGTGAACCACCAGGCCCATTGAGAATATGAAGGCCAGAAGCGGGAAATACTCCTTTCTAATCAATGCGAATTGATATATGTAAAAGAACAAAGCGGTAAATAAAAAATATAGTGAATAAACTTCAAAATTGAATGTATAGTGAAGGAAATAGTCTCCAAGCAGCAAGAGCAGCACGCCGAGATATGAAAGGATCTTATCGATCCCCTTTTTACGGAGAATTAAGTAAAAAAAGATCAATGCGGAAAAGGAGAACAAAGAATTTACAAGATGCATTCTGAAGAGTACAGATCCCGGTAAAAACAGCGTCAATGCCTTCATCAGTATGTAATAGAACGGATATGACGAGGGATGAACAAGGGAACCGTCCAGAAAAGAGATCACATATTCAGGAGAATCATAAAAGCCGGGGCTTTCATGGATATTGAAGAGTAAAAAAATAAGGATGGCTGAGAAGAACGGCAGTGGGGAAACAAGGTAATTCTTCAGGGTTCTTCTCATATTGGTAAGCTGGTGAGCGGATTTGAACCGCTGACCTGCTGATTACGAATCAGCTGCTCTACCAACTGAGCTACACCAGCGAATTCAATTGAAGTAAAAATGGCAGGGGAGCAGGGATTCGAACCCCGATAGCTGGAACCAGAATCCAGAGTCTTGCCATTGGACGACTCCCCTACGCGAAAAGTTATTATATCTGATATTTCGTAAATGTCAAGTCCTATTTCAATTCAATGACCAATTTACCGGTCTTGATATCAAAAGAAAGCCCCTTTGTATTGTACTTTTCCGGAGAAGGGGTTCTAATAATGAACTCCTCAGGCCTTTTCTGTTCGTTCAATTTACACCGATAGACCAGTTTCTTGCCGGAAACAGGATCATTCGGTATGTTCAGATCGGTAGAACCAGTTTCGATATCCTTTCCTTGGGACCAGAGGACATTTATCTGAGACAGGATACTGCCTACCGCTTCTTCAAATTTTCCGAATCTGATAAGCATATCCGGATCCTTCAGTTTTTTAACCCAGGGAATAAAATTCTCCGCGACTTCTTTTTCACCCAGATCTTCGGCAAATTCCTTCAATTCGTCAAGATCTCCGCTTCTTATCAATGAGTTAACCTTCAATAGCCGGATGCGCGCCGTCAGCCCCGGATTGTCACTAACCTCCCCGGATGAGAGCAACTTATCAGTATAGAGCAAAGTATTGCTGAAATCCTTCTCCGCATAATAAAATGAAGAGATGATGAGATAATAGGATATCTCGAACGACGCATACCTTGTGTCCAGCTCCTCTTCTATAGTCTTCGACAAACTCAGGAATTCATTCTTAAACTCTTCATTATTAAATTCCTGTTTGCCGAAGAGTACCTGGAATTTGATCGACACCGCATTCGTGTCTGCCGGTGCCGACTTCAAAATATAGTCAGCGACATCAAGTGTTTCATCGTACATTCCCCGCTCATGCAGGCTGTAAAGATAATCCCCTGCATTGTCAACATCGGGAGATTTTTCGTATATGCTTTTCATATTCCCGTAGGTCTTGCCCTCATCGAAGAATTTCTTCAATTTTACAAGATAATCTTCCGGGCCATAATAACTGGACAAGCGGTCTATCTCGTTCTCATCCTTGTCTATAAAAAGTATTGTGGGGTAACTTGCTACCTTGAACTTTTTCGACAGATACGGTTCTTTATCCGCGTGGATTTTAAGCGGGATTACATGCTTATGAACATATGCGGCAACTGTCGGATCGGAAAAAGTATTTTTATCCAGCTCCTTGCACCAGCCGCACCAGTCGGTATAGAGATCGATCATGATGGGCTTTTCCTTTGTTTTGAAAAAAAGAAATTTCTTTTCCCCCGCGGCAGCCGCTTTGGCTTCTTCAAGCGATGTATAGAAGATGATCCCTTCATCCTTTTCAATAGCTGCTTCGGTGCCCTTTTCTTTCAGGGGCTCTTTCTCTGCGTTTTCGCCTGCCTTAGTGCATCCCGTCAGGATCAATGCGCCTAAGAGCATCATCATTATAAACCTTTTTATCATTTGAAACCTCCGATAATTAGCTCAGTGTATTTCTGAAACAATACACAGACATTATAATAAATTGGTTGGATTATTGCAAATAGTATTTATGAATTAAAGCACTATAGAAAAGAAACGGGGGCGGCTAAGCCGCCGCCCCCAGAAAAATGCTATTTCATAATAGCGAACGAACCGGTCTTGACCTCTGCGCCATCGGCATCGGTCTCGATCCTGTAAAGATACACTCCTGAACATAGATCGTTTGAAGAATCATTGTCCAAAGTTACCTGAAGTTGATCTGAAGCGGGGGTAAACTCAACCTCTTTGATCTTTACACCACTCAGTGTGTAAATAGATATTGTCCCCTCGCCCACAAGATTAGCGAATGTCATATACGCGCCGGTCGCGGGTGAAGGATAGGTATACACAAGGTCCAGATCATTGATGGTGGTTTTGAATATTGCTGATACTTTGCCGGATTGACTAAGATCATATCCACTTTCATCATTTAAATAATAATCAAATGATAAGCTATATCGCCATTTTGCGTTTCCTTCAACAATGTAATCAGTCCTATTCATTTCCATCGGTGAAAGAAGATGGAGTATCGTAGTATATTCCTCTGGATCATATTCAGCCAAGCCAACATTAACACCACCTGTCAGGGGATACCATTGATAATAGGGATCACCATACCATGATGGATTAAAGGTTGGATCATAAACCATATAATACCATGAATCAGCCGCTGCGCTGATGTCCATTGCCTTGTTAAAGTAAACCTTCACAGTCTGCGCATCGATCATCTCCGCCTTTGTAATAGCAGGGAAAAGGAATAATTCACTAATGGAATTTGTGTTGACAGGAACAAGATCCACCGCAAGCAGTGTAGCATTCGCATGGAAAGAGTAATTGGTATTATCCGTCAAATCAGCCGCAAGATCAAGGACAACCGTCTGACCGTCAAGAATGGTTACCGAAGAAATGATCCCTGTTGATATACTGTAACTTGTGGTAAGCGCAGCAGTCGTGGGATCAAGAGCACCTGTGAAGGTGAGTTCAACGGAAGAATAGGTCAAATAAAATATGTCCGACAATGAAACAGCAGAACTTTCAAAATAGAAATCATCCTCATTTACACCTTCATTGATAGCCCCATCCGCACCGATAACAGCAGTACTAACGGTAACTGTATAAGTATCAGTCGCAAGGGTAGTAGCCAGTTCAAAACTTGCAATATTGTCAGCGACTACGATATCCACAACGACAGGGGCAGTAGTATTCTCACCGACCAGAGTGTAATTCAAGGTGTCTCCACCTGTTGTTGCATCCACATTCTCCGTGAACACCACATCAAAGTTATATGCATCAATTACCGTAAGAGAATCCAGTTCGAAGGTGGATTCATGGATAAAAGTTTCAACAGTCTTACCTTCATTGATCGCCCAGTCGGCGCCGACAACAGCAGTACTGACGGTAAGTGTATAAGTATCATTCAAAAGGGCATTAGCCAGTTCAAGACTGGCGACACCACCGGCAACTGAAATATTTGAAATGACAGGAGCAGTAGTATCCTCACCCACGAGAGTATAGTTCGGTATACTTTCACCGGTTGTTACATCAACATCTTCCGTGAACACCACATCCAAATTATATGCATCAATTACCGTAAGAGAATCCAGTTCGAAGGTGGATGCGTAGGTGAAATTACCAGAGTTTCCGGCATCAAGCGGTCCGTTATCTACTGAGACAACATTGTTCACCACAACGGTATAATCATCCGAAGGCATACCTGCTTCCAAGTTAAGGGTTGCCGTGGCATCCAGAACGGAGACACTTGCAATGACAAGCGGAGTGGTATCTGCAGTACCGGTTACGGTGTAATTCACCGTTTCAGCACCTGTGACAGGATCCACGCCAATTGTAAAGACTACATCAATCGCGCTGGCATCAACAGCCTCAGCATTGTCCACTCCAAATGGGGACACAACTGTGAATGTATGTGTTTCGCTGTAAGTCCCATATTCATTTACGAAATTGAACTGCTCAATAGTATAATCACTTCCCCAGCCAAAGTCGAAATCAG
>JAIVYW010000018.1:0-10232 GCA_048635215.1 Candidatus Atribacteria bacterium | reverse complement strand
CCAACATCAGCCACCAATAATGTTCAAAAGCATGACTCAGCTTAAAAAGGAACATTGTCGGGCCGGGAAGCTCAGCACCCATATCCTCGAACATTGTCTTAAAGGAAGGGATAACGCTCGTCATCATGAACGAGACCATTGCCACCGCGACAATGCCGATAACGGTAGGATATGTCATGGCACTTTTAACCTTCCCCTTGATCTCTTCGGATTTTTCCATATATTCGGAAAGACGCGTAAAGACAAGGGACAACTGGCCGGAAGATTCACCAGCCGCGACCATATTGATGAAAAGGTGGTCGAATTGCTTCGGAAAACTTTTCATCGCCACGGAAATGGGAGTACCCGACTCTATCTTACCCTTGATCTCAGTTAAGACCTTACGGAATTTCTGATTCTCGAGTTCACGGGTCAGGATGTCAAAGGCTCTGGTAAGATCGATCGAAGCATCCAGAAGCGTTGCGAACTGTCTTGTGAAAATTGAAACATCCTTGGGAGAAATAGTTTCAAAGCTGGGAAGCTTGATCTCCAGATCCATCGCGGTTTTTGCTTTTACCGTAACGGTATCTTGGATAATGGCGGGACGGGCAAATCTCGCACGCGCCTCGTCAATGGTTTCGGCGGTTATCTGGCCTTTTTTGGTTTTTCCGCTGTTAAGTTTATACTTGTATAAAAATGTGGGCATAGATCACTCCACGATCTTCGGGGTAACAAATATAAGTATCTCTCCCTTATTGTATGTCTTGTCTGAGTTCTTAAATAAAAGCCCCAGAAGAGGTATCTTTCCAAGGAAAGGAACAAATCCCTTTGATTCCGTAGTTCTATACTCCACCAATCCACCGATAACCGCCGTATCGCCGTCATCAATGATCAATGTGGTGTTGGCCTCTGCGGTGGCAATATTGACCAAGCCCGCGACAACACCGGCGAGATTACTGATCTCGGGATGTATTTTAAGGATGATCTTGCCATCGGAGTTAATATGAGGGGTAACCTCTATCTTCGTACCGACCGTAGTAAGCTGTGTTATGGTATTTCCCGCTTCATCAAGCATGGTTATCGGAACTTTCTGTCCAATCGTTATGCTTGCTGTCTGATGATTCAGAGTGGTAATATTCGGATAGGTCTCCAGAGAAACTCTATTTTTACTCATCAGAGCAGAGAGCGTCATATTAATATTAACCATATCATCCGGGGAGAAGAGTGAAAACATACCTATTTTCTGTGATGCGAGGCCGGTCGCAGATGAATCCGCGCCATAATTAGCACCACCGGAAAGCTCTACATCAGAAGGATTCATTCGATTATTGAAGGTCCAATTCACCCCAAGCGTCTCGGATGTAATGTCATTCAATCTATAGATTCTCACAAGGATATTGACCTGTCTGGTCTCCTCGTCAAGCTCCTTGACCAATTTGTCGATCCTGTCCAGATTCTCCTGTGTATCTCTAACTATGAGTATGTTGTTCATCTGATTAGAATCAACGCTTCCTCTCGAAGAGATCAACGGTGGTGTGAGGTAACCTTTGACCACACTGGCTTGTGCGAAACTCAACTGATATATCCTGGTAATAAGCGGCTGAAGATTGGTCTTTGATTCCTTTGCTATCTTCTCCATCTCCTTTTCTTTGGTTAATTTGTCAAAATTCGTAACACGAATGACATTTCGTCCTTCCCAGGTATAGGTAAGTCCGTAATTCTTCAAGATCACATCCAGAGTCGGCTCCCAAGGCTGATTAACGATATCAATATTTATCTTTCCGCCGATGCCCGGATCGGAATAGATATTGACCTTGGTCTCAATCGAGATCAATCTCAAGAGCGAGTTAAGGCTTGCTTCTTTAAGATGGAGAGATATTTTCGAAAGGCCCTTATAAGCCCTTTTCTCCACCAGGGTCTGGGATTTTATATCGCCCTTGTCATCCTTATCTTCAGGCTGTATGAACTGTACAAATTTCTTGTCATCCGGATCAATGATCTTCTCAACAGGCCTGTAAACATCGATCTCTATGATATTATCTATCGGAAAGATCGAAACATCCGCGCCTTTGGCATATGCCACAGTAAGGATATAACGATCCTTGAATTGATTGCCGCTAAGGGCTTTGATATATCCGCTCTTTGTAGGTATAGCGCCCTCAAAATTCGAATCGTAGAAGGAAACTTCTATGGACGAAGACCTCTCGTTCTTCTGGAATTCATACATGATCTTAGTATCAGCAACTACCTGAATGCGTGTCATTTCCTTCTCGGGATATACATTGATCTCATTGATAATATTTAACTGAGGTTCTTCAACTACGACTTCGACCGGCTCCTCTACAGGCTCTTCTTCAACAACCTCTTCAATAGGCTCTTCAACAACCACTTCGATTGGTTCTTCTTCGATAACTTCCTCTTCGACGGGCTCCTCGACAACCACTTCGATGGGTTCTTCTTCGATAACTTCCTCTTCGACGGGCTCCTCGACAACCACTTCGATGGGTTCTTCTTCGATAACTTCCTCTTCGACGGGCTCCTCGACCACCACTTCGATGGGCTCTTCTTCGATAACTTCTTCTTCGACGGGCTCCTCGACAACCACTTCAACGGCTTCTTCTTCGACAGCCTCTTCTTCGACAAATTCCTCTTCCGGCTCCTCTTCAACGGCCTCTTCGACAGCTTCTTCCTCAACCGCTTCTTCGGCGGATGCAAGAAGAACAGGTGCTTCAACGGGTTCCATATTGAGTTCTGAGCGAACCTGATTCACTACATAAAGCGGAACATAAAATTCGCCGGCGTAGATAGAATTATACATTACCGTAGCTTCATCATATTTCTCTACGGCAAATAATTCCTCAGCCAATTCGAACAGTCTATTCTGATATCTCTCTTTGGAAATATCGGGAACATTATCCGGCTGAGGCTCGTACTCTTCCGCTCCTGGAATAATCGTAACACCGTCACTTCCCGGGATAAAGGTAAGGGGAGTATCATGCATAATTATGATCCCGCCAATACTCTCAGGATCTTCCGATAACTGAAAGATACTGATAGATTTCACCAGGGTTCCGTCACCATCCAAGTTTATCGCATCACCGACAACAGCAGGTTTGAAAACTATTATGGAAATATTGTTCAAAGGATAGAGTTGATAATTGACCGCACCCTCCGTCTCTATGGTTAATTTTCCATTCCCATCGACCAATTCAAAATTGGAATTTAAAATAGGATTCGCTGCTATTGCGGGGATGAAGAGGACTAAAAACAAAAATACTATTGTTCTTTTATTCATTGTTATTCCTCCAGCCGAAGCGTCTTTTTGATAACATAATAATCCTTCTGTATCTCAAAGATCAACTTCCTTTCGTTGAGATCAAGAGAAACTACTTTTGCTTCCCCCAGGAAATCTCCCTCACTTAAATAATAGGAGTTACCTGTTTCATCTTCAACGATGGCCTTAACATTTTTTTTACTGTTTTCCACAAAACCCACAAGCTTGATCTTTTCAATGTCTATCTTTGATTTGAAATTCAGAACCGGCTTAAAAGGATCTCTTCTGCTGCGCGGCTCATAGACATATTTTGATTCTCCTTCCAGGGTTTCTTCCTGTGGAACATCTTCGACCGCTACCTTTTGAGTTCGGCCTGCGCGTGGCTTGACATCATCATCGGCCTTCTTTCCACCGCCGCAAGACAACATAAGCGTGAACAGCATCACAAAGACCAATGAAAATACTATTGACCTTTTCATCTGCCTCTCCTCTTTGCCGCGGCAGGTCCTGCGGCTTGGCCCTCATTATAGATATATGTTTTCAATGTGAAAGTAGCTACTTCATAATTGTTCTTTCCCAGTGAGAGGGAGAGGTTTTCCACATTGATTATTCTATTGAGATTGCCTATCTTGTTAAAGAAGGTGGCGATCTGATGAAAGCTGCCGACTATCCTCATTGAATAGGGTTTCTCATAATAGATCTCTCGGGGTATCTGTTTCTGCGGAGTAAATTCCGTGATCGATATATTCGATTCAACAGTCCCCAGTTTATTAACATCATCTATGAGCAAAGTGATCTCTTCTTGAGAAGGAAGTTTTTCTTTGGCAAATTTCAATGCCAGCTCAAGGTCATCTATCTCCTGTGAAAGAAGAGCTATCTGATGGCGATATTCATCCGCCTTTGCCAATTTGGCATCGAGATCTCTGATCTTTATATTCTTTCCCGCGATCTCTTCAGAGGCGGCTTTAAATGATAAATAATAAAATCCACCGGCAAGAACAACAAAGATCGCGATGAACACTAGGATATTTCTGGTTTGCTTATTCATTGTCGGTCTCCTGAATTATCGGTGTAACCAAGATAAGTATCTCGATCCTCGTTTTAGATTTCTCCTTGCTTCGGAATAGGGCTCCGATAAAGGGTATATCTGAAAGGAAGGGTACACCGCCTTTGTTTTCAGTTGTCTCTTCCTTTACAAGGCCGCCGATAACAGCGGTCTGCTTATTTTTCAAAACAACTGATGTATCGATCTGATTGGTATCGATCAGAACTCCGGAACCGAATTGGCCGGCGATCGAAGATACTTCGGGATGGATCTGGAGGATGATCGAATTGTTTGCCGTAACCTGCGGGGTCACCTTGATCTGTGTTCCCACATAAGTAAGCTGAGTGGTAAGGTTGCCGGATTCATCGACCATTCTTAAAGGGATCTTATTTCCAATATTGATCGTAGCTTGTTCATTATTCAATGCAAGTATTTGAGGATGTGACCGGACAACGGCCTTATTTTCAGAGGCCAGCATATTCAGAACTCCCTCAAGTTCCATATAATTCTTCACGATGCCCGTCCTTAAAAGGCCTGCGCCGGCGGAGGGGTATTCATTGGACGAGCCGGTATATGATCCGGCGGACATCTTGGTCTGACTGGAAGACCCGAAGTTGTCGGCAGTCCAGTAGAATTCAATATTCTGCAGGTCGGTGTGGCTGATCTGAACAAATTTAACCTTGATCAACACCTGCTTTGTCGGAATATCGATCGCCTGAACAAATCTATAAATTATCGGGAACTTCTCTTTGATATCGGTAACGATAAGTTTCTTTGTTCTCTCATCAGGAACGATCGAGCCTCTGTCTGAGAGTAGTTTAGTAAGATTGCCCTGTAGAGAACCGAGGTCGACATAGTTCACCCTGATCACACGGGTTTCAAGAGGCTCCGCCTTTTCGCTGGCGGCTTGTATCTTGAACATCTTCTGTCTGTATGAATCCAGATTCACGACCGTGTCGATCCTGTAGATATTGCCCAGCTTTTCGAAATCGAGTTGATTTGACTTAAGTATCTTCCCCATAACGAACTCCGCAGACACATCTATGAATCTTCCGGTAAAATTGCCTCTGACATCCGCAGAGAAGATCAGGTCCATCTTTCTCTCTTCAGCAATCATCTTCAATAACTTCTTGATCGGGTAATTAACCACATCCAATGTGATAAGTAATTTTCCTGATTTTCTCCTGAACTTAACATCATTCTGAGCAAATACGGAGGTTGTCAGAATGAGAAAAGCAATGAGGAAGATGAGAATTTTATTTGTTTTCATGTTTAACCTCAGTCTTGAGCGTTATCGCAATATCGTACTTATATATGGGTTGAGAGATCTCCGGGACCTTACCCGCAGAGATGGCCTTCAATGTTACAACCGCTATCAGGTCTTCCTGCTCCTTCAATGATTTAATAAAATCGTTGATGTAAAGAATGGTCAAGCCGTAACCGCTTATTCCAAGATTCATGCCCTGTCCGCTAAATTTCGTCAACCAGACCTGCGGAGGTATGATATCACAGATATTGTCAAGTACTTTAACCCACTTCTGACGGTTGAAGTCCAGCTGGTCGATGATCTCTTTCTTCTTCTGAAGGTCCAGACGCTGCTTTCGAAGATTGGCAATATTCTTCAGAAGAACTTCATTCTTAGCCACCGCGGCCGTCTTATCGCTGATCTCAGTTTCAAGCTTTTTTATCTTACCTTGAAGCATCGCGTGCCATGAAAAAACGATTATAAAGAGGATAATCGCCCAGAAGCCCCAATAAAAATAATCGAGCTCCAATTTGACCGCTTTCTTCTTTTCGGGTATGTAATTGATATTTAACATAATCCCACTCCTTCCTAAAGTGTCCTTAATGCGAGGCCGGTGGCGGTGCAGTACAGGATATGCTTTCTGCCAAGTTCCTGTACTTGTTTAGCATCGCGGGCAGCCATTTTGAAGAATGGATTGAGAAGCTCTACCTTTAGATTCTCATTATCCTTCTTGAACTTCGAGACCACGAACTCGACCAGCAATGGGAAAAAGGTTCCACCGCCGGAAAAAGAGATCTTCTTTATCTGATCCTTACTGAGGTCCATCTGAGAGATAGCATCCTCAATATCCTTGATCAGGTCTGCAGTCTGTCCAGCAAAATAATTCTTGTAGTATTTGTTATACACTTCCATTTTGAATTGATTTCCGCTCTCATCATCTTCCTTGACATTGAGAACTTCTTCAAATTTCTTATATTTGTTTTGATATATCTCTTCTTCCGAGAGGCCTTCGTTCTTTTTAATGGTCTCGATTATCGAACGGTCACAAAAATTGAAGGTACCTCTGAAATGTATCGGCAGACCGGCCTTGACCCCGATAATATTAAAATTGGAGTATCCAATGTCAATATGCAGGAAATTCTTTTCCTCTTGGGGTAAATTTTTCAGAACATCGTCCTGTTCTATAAGATATTCGAAAATATTATAAAGGGCAAAGGGTACACCGTCAAGAATGGTGACCTTCAGGCCGATCTTTCCTAAAATATCCTTGTAAAAATCGATCGCCTCATTCTTCGCGGCCGAAATCAGAACGGTTGAGGGTATCTCTTCATCACCAACCTTTAATACTTCATGCGAGATCTGAATGGTGTTCTTCTGATAATTTGAGAAGTTCTCCTCCAAAGCCTTGTTCAAAGCCATGTTGAACTCAGTAGAGTCAGGCGCGCCGCTCACATTTATTATCCTGGTGACCAGGAAACGGGAATTGATGGCAGTAACCACCTTCTTTCCGCTAGTGCTGGTCTTTGCAATGAGTCCCTTGATCAATTGCGCGATCTGATCCTTGAACTCTTCATTGCCGCCTTCTTCACTCTGTTTTTCACCACTGCCCAGCGATGAAATATAATCCTCAATAGACTGAGGGAATTCCACGCTGTTGAAATCAATGACATTTATTTGGTTGGAGATTTTCTTCAGAGTTACCACTTTTGCAAATTTTGAGCCTATATCTAAGGCTATGGTGGGTTTTTCCGGATTAATCAAAGAGTCTAAAAACATACCGACCTCCATTTTTTAAATATTACCATAAAAATGCGAAAATGTCAATATTTATCCAAAGATATAAACATTTTTGCCAATTCTGAACCCATGAAAATAACCAGGTAGAACGCCCCTATCATAAAGGGGCCGAAAGGGACACTTTCCTTCTTGTGTAATATCCTCACTGTTACACCGTATATCGCAGCACTTACAGTAGCAACGATCATGTATATAAAAAGATGCTCCATTGGCAGGAATATCCCAATGACAGGGGCTAATAGAACATCTCCTGATCCAAAGGCTTCTTTCTTGTAAATGATCTTACCGAGAAAGTAGATGATAAAAAAGATACCTAAGAGGATCAAAGCGGAATAAATATTCTTCAAAGGAATAGCATTTCCCCTGATCCACACCAATATAAAATAAACTAAAGCGATCGCCGCTGAAGCGATCAGCTCACTATCGTGAATGAACATTGTCTTGAAATCTATGAGAACAATCGAGAGAAATACAGGCAATAAAAGGAGGTGAATGAATATTTCTCCCTTTATACCGTACTTTAAATACAAAAGCACGGCTATCACGCCGCTAATTGTTTCTACAATGGGGTATTCAGGGGAAATTGCTGTGGAGCAGCTTCGGCATTTTCCACGGAGGATGATCCAGGAGAGCAGCGGGATATTGTCATACCATTTTATGCGTGAGCTGCATTTCGGGCATGTTGAGGGAGGAAAAACAATGGAAATAGAAGCCGGCAGCCTGTAGATCAGCACATTTGTAAAGCTGCCTAAGGCAAGGCCAATAAGGAAAAAGTATAAGATCAATATCGCTCCCATATAGCTCCCATAAAAAAAAGGGGGAGCCGAAACTCCCCCAAAACAAATAAAAGATTAAGCTAAAAGCTTAGTCCAGTAAAACGTCACCGAAACCGTATCTTTTAATACCAGCTTCTGCCTGGAAATAAAGAGAGGTGAGCGTTTGCTTAGGATTGTAAAAATGCAAAGTCGCGTCCGGACAGGATACAGTGTAGACATCGGTGGTCCAAAGCCCAGCATAGAGATAGTTCACAGCAGTACCAGCGCCTACGGGACAAATAATCGCACTCTTTGTATAACCAAGTGTCATGAGAATACTGGCATTGGCTGCCGGTGTGGTACCGCCTGTGCCTGATTGATCAGGAAAGTGGTCACCGTTATCACTTGCATACATGTCAAGTGCACTACCAATTGCCTTCAGGTTTGAAATACAAGCAGAAAGTTTTGCTTTCTTCTTGGTATAAACCATATTGGGAATTGCAACAGCGGCAAGGATACCGATAATCGCGACAACGATCATAAGTTCGATAAGTGTAAAACCTTTTTTCTTCATAGATATCACCTCCCGTGATTTTCTACTACAGTATAACTGATAATCCCCCATTTGTCAAATCCGCGGAGCGGCACGCGGCGTGTGAAGGGTGAGGTGCGAGGCATTAAGAAGTGTGAGGTGTGAAGTGTGAAGTGTAAAGTGGGATAATACAATAAAGAAATGGAGAATAAAGCAATATCCACACCCGTAACCGGAAAAACAATATTTCGCTTAACCCATTAATTCTCCTGTTACAATCATATCGCGCAGGAGCGAATTAAGATATGGGACAAGCTTCGCAGGGCACCAGTGGACCCAGGTACAAGCGTAGAAGGAAGTGTGATGTGTGATGTGTGAAGTGTAAAGTAGGGAGAAAGACAAGATGAAAAAAACTGGATGCCACGCTTCGCTCTGCATGACATGATCGTTCTCGCTATGAACGAAGTGTGAAGTCTGAAGTGTAAAGTGGTAAAATGAAGAATTGAAGAGTAATACAAGAAATTCTTATCTCAAACGATTTTCCGGTTACGGATGTGTTTACTTTTCCTATTCTCTAATTGTTCATTGTTCATTTCTCAATTGTTCATTGTATTTATCAACTTTGAACTTTTGAACCTTTCAACTTTTGAACAATCTTTTTACACTTCGCTGTAAAATTATGCACTCTTTCCATAGTTTTACTCATTGTGCCGAGACACCACCTTCTGTATATCTATTCATGTTGGGAAAATGACAAATGGCATATTCTTTGCTCATAAAAGCGCATGAAAGCACCGGAAATAATTTCACCTTATGGACTTCAATTGGAAATAGAGAAAGATATTCTTGTGATCAAGATGGGCGGTATTTCATTGAAGCTCGATCTTTTTTCAGGAATCGACATCCTGCATCCATTTCAAATGGACGCTGAAGGGAATGTAACCATGCAAGAGAAGAGTTTGATAACCTTCATCGTATTGAAAATGCTCTGGGATGAGGATTTTAAAAAGTATGTTTCCCGAAGATTGGCCGGCCTTTCAATTGATCTGCATTTTCACAGCTACGAACCACTTCCCGGGGAAGCTGAAATTTCTCTCCATTTCAATACATCGATGGAATTCCATATCTCCTACGGAAAGAAAGTGCTGGAATACGCTTCAAAGATGGGCGTAACCCAGATCTAATTCATAAATAAATAGAGGATTACAGAGAAATTGACAATGGACAATTGACAGTTGACAATTATAAGATCGAACACAAGAAACAAATACCAGATGGATCCTTCACGCAAGGTTCAAGATGACACGAAAAGATATGTGAAGATTGTTTTCGTTTGATTCTAATGAGGCAAAGAGTTTCGTGTTCTAATTTATAAATACTGTAACAATGGAATGTTTAGATTTGAGTAAATTCCAACAAACGATGAGCGTGGCGTACCCTTTGTGGTCCGTAAGAGAAGAGAGAGGAATGAATTGAGCAAAGATGACATTCCCTTCGGGCTGAAGCTCTTTTTCCGTCTTCTGCGTTGCTCGTTGCTTACATACCGCTGTAGGTATGCAGTGTTCCTCGAGCCTTGAATACAGATTAAAATAGCATCAGCCATT
>JAIVYW010000017.1:0-10413 GCA_048635215.1 Candidatus Atribacteria bacterium | reverse complement strand
CCCGATAAGATCGGTCACTTTGATATCACCGCTCACAGCATTCGCCGATATATCCCCCAGAACGAGCAGAGGTGTGATATCGCCGCTAACCGTTTTTAATTTGCAATTTCCTTCGACATTAGTAATAAATTGATCTCCGCTGGTGGAGCTGATCTTTGCCGGCCCTTTATGTTTGCTGAGATATATATTTCCACTCACTGTACTGATATCTATCTCCTTACTGCTGCCGGCAATAATGACATCGCCGGATGTGGTTGAAATTCTTTTCACTGACGAAATATTTTCAATGAAGATCCTCCCGCTTATCGCTCCCGCTTTGCTGATGGTAATGCCCTCAGGCAGGAACACCTTATAATTAATGCCTCCGCGCCCTCCGATCTTGCTCGTAAATTTTGTATGGATCCTGAGCATATCGGCGGTCCTGGTCTCAACCATCTTAATTTTGCCAAGGTTTGTTTCATTGTTTGAAAAAGTCTCTGTTTCGATCAAAAGGATATTATCCTGAGCGGGAAGTATAGTGATGCTTCCCGAAATACTAGTAATTTGAAAGGTCTTAATACCTTTCACTTCAAATTGCTTCACCTCATTGCGCGTGACCTTCGCATTATCATCGCCACCTGTAAAATCAGAGACAGTGAGCGTACAGCCCGCAAAAATTATGAGAACGATCAGTAAATATATCTTTTTCATAAATACCCTCCAGAAGATTATAACAAAATAATGGTAATTTTCAATTTCCGCTGATTACCTTCTACGAACAGGAGAAGCATTCAATACCTTGAGTTTCGCGTCAAGCGGAAGCTCAAGAAATCTCTTTTTCACATCATCGTTTTTAAAATAGATCCTAACCTCATCCTTTTCCAGGACCCTTGTTATCTGATCCTTGAATTCGGTAAGCGCTGAAGCGCCGATATCGCTTTGCGGCTCAGTTTTCACTTCTTTTGGGCTTTCTACCGTATCTTTACGCTGTATTTTATTCTCTGAGGACGGCTTCGCGTTCAAAGCCTGATGCGCCTGCGCTACCACTTCATTGAAGGAATCGCGCTGCTGATCCAGAATATTCTCGAACTCCTGGTCCATCTTTTCAAAGTAATTGAAATCCATTTGCGGCAAAGGCTTCTTATTTCCTTTAAGATAGTAATTTGTTTTGAAATATATCCTTTGAAGCTCGGGCTTGATCCTCTTTTCGCTCATCTTGAGCCGAGTGGAGGCCCCGGGGGACTTCGCTGTTTCAGTGAAAAAGTGAACCGTCCTCTTAAAATATGCGGCATTCTTCAAAACCTTACTCACATAAACCATATGATAAAGGTCAATATGCTTTTTCTTCAGATGAGCGGGGCCGGCATAATAGCCCTGAAGCATCTTTTTGATCCGATATTCAGCAGAATACCCGAATTTTGATGCTTTTTTTCCCAAGTATGAGAGAAAACGGCAACATGCCTCAATATTTTTTGCGGGTTTGTAAAGGTCTTTCACGGAATATCCCATCCCTTTCCCCGTAGCAGGCATTATCTGACAGAGCCCGATGGCACCCTTGTGTGATACCGCGGAGGGGTTGAAATCTGATTCCGTTTTTACAAGGCCCTTGACAAGATGAGGGTCAAGGCCGTATACACCTGCATATTTGTGGATCAAGCCATCATATGTACTATTGCCCCATATCTGAGGATTCACGAGCAAAAAGACAATGAAGAGAAGAAATGTTACTTTTTTACACATTTTTAACTCCTTTTCCTTTCTTGTTCAATTTATATGCCTGTAATGGAGGGGATGGTGATAATTATCACCAAATACGCGCAAATATCGCAAATATTCCCGCATTACCTGCTTCCTTATTCAATGGTGGGCTTGTAAAAGATCGCCATCCTGTTCCACTTGTCCTCAAGTTCTGCCGCCGGCCATTTCTCTATACCCGAAGCGGGATCAATGACAGTGAAAACGCCGTCTTGAAATCTTTCGATCACAACGGCATGATCAATTAATGCGTTAAGGCGAAAGGTCGTTATTACAGGAATCCTGATATTCTTCAATTCTTCTATGGTCGTAAGGACCAGAACGGGAGTGAGTGTGGAATTATTCATCTTCTTTGACAATGCATAGAGGATACCCGCATCACCAACACCCCGGCCGGGAATTGTTTTCGAGATACTCGCCATTTCACCTTCATGAGCATCAATGCCGTAATATGAAAGCAGATTTACCATTGAAGCCGCACCGCATGTATAATGCGTGGTTTGAATACACACATTGTCAATATCACATCTATTGTCAAAATCATAGGCCTTGAAGGGAATAAAAAAGGAGAGGTTCATCAGAAAATAATAGGTAAACAATACGCCGGCCAGGGTGTGAAGCAAACTACGGGTGAATTTTCTTTTCATCGGAAATGATGCAAGCAGAAAGAAGGAGACAGAAAAGGGAGCGACCCAAAAAGTGCCAAAGAAAAGGTAATACTTAAAGGTGTTCACGCTCCAAATATAATACGGACGGACGGATAGAGACAGAACAAAGAGAATTATAAAGGTCAGTAAAGGAAGCAAGAAACATTCATGCCGTCTGATATGAGAGCCGAAACGGAGGCTTATCAAGACGGATAATATAAGCAGAAGTAAATTTATGACAGGCAGAAACAATTCCATAGGATATTATACGGTGATTTCACTATATTTCAAAATTTATTGAATGAATGGAAATTATTTTGAATATTTTGAAAATTCAGGTAAAATGAAAGATGAGGGAAAGAGAAAACAAAAGACTTGACGATAGAGAGCCCATTGAGATCACTCAAGGTATCTGGTGGCTGGGTTTCGCAGATTATGAAGCGGGATTTTCAAATAACCCGTATCTGATAGTTGATGGGGAAGAAGGCGTTATCTTTGACCCTGGGCCGGAGCACCCTTTCTTCAGGGAAATGCTGATCCAGAAGATCAGGAAGGTGATGAAGCCGGAGAAGATCAAATATGTGGTCGTCCACCATCAGGATCCGAATTTATGGGGATCTATCCCACATTTGGAGCGCATACTCCACCCCGATCTGGTGATCATAACCCACCCCGGCACCTTTCCTTTTATTTCGTATTACGGCATCAGAAAGAGGATATTGCCTGTAGGCGACAATGACACTCTGGAATTAGCATCCGGAAGGAAATTGCGCTTCATTCACCTGCCCTATATGCACTTCGCCGGAAATATGGCAGCATTGGACGAGAAGAGCCAAAGTCTGTTCTCCTCAGACATATTCGGCGTTTTTGACCATAGCTGGTCTCTATACGCTGATGAATCCTATCTTGAAAAGACCAGATACTTCATCGAACATTATGTGGGAAGCAAGAAGGCTCTTAAGTACGCATATAAGAGGATCTCCGGTTTAAAGCCAAAGCGCATCATACCTCAGCACGGAAGCATTATAGAGGGAAATCTCGAAGGATTCTTAAATGTACTCCGAGATGCTGAGCCGGGAAAAATGGTTGAGGAATTGGACAACAAACCCTCGGTAGCTCAAGAAAGCCAATTGACCGAAATAGGGCTGGATAAATTGAAAGCGGCAACAGGCAAGGACCTTAAGGCAGCTGATTTTTCTAAATTATTGGAACTCCTGCTGAGCGAAGATGCTATCAATGTCATTTCCGTAATGGAATCCATCTATAGAGCGGCTCACGAAATGGGAGTAAGTAATCCATTGAATTTCGGACGGAACCACCGCTGGGGAACAATAGACCGTTCACAGGCTTTTTATATGTACAATGCGATAAACAAAAGACTTATCAGCAAGCAATTTGACCTGTATCACGGAGAATCTTCCAAAATGAATAGTATATTAGAGCAGGAACTTCAATCCATAATTGAAGACGCTACGGTAATGTTCATCAATATCCGCGGATTTACCGAATGGTCTGGCGGAAGGTCGCCATCAGAGATCGTTCACACATTGAATACTCATTTTGAATTAGCGGCAAGAGTCATTCATCAGCACAATGGGCAGATCAATAAGATCATGGAGGACATGATCCTCGCATATTTTTCAAAGGACGATTGTCAAAACTGGCTTGAAACTGCAAGAGAGATCCATCAGGCGATCGAAGAAAACTTCATGCTGCCGGTAGGTATAGGTTGTTCTTACGGCAGAATTATTTTGGGAGATTTCGGCATAGAGTCGAGATTGAACTATACCGTTATCGGAGACACTGTAAATATGGCATCACGGCATTGTTCTTTCGCGGACAAGGGAGAAACATCTATCTCCGATAAACTCTTTGATACATTAACTCAAGAAGAAAAAGAACTGATAGAGCGATTGCCGGGATTTCATCAATTCTCTACAAGGGTCAAACCAAATGATACGGAAATAAAAGGATTTAAATTCAAATTCAATAAACTCGAGGAGGAGTAAATGGAAAAGTATCTGTTTATCAAAGCTACGCTGGAAGCATTTGCCAAAGAAAATTTTTTCAAAAAAATTACTGCGCTTGTGATCCGCATTCTCTGCGGTATTGTTGTGATCTTCTCATTAGTGTCCTGGATCAAATTATGGAAAGTTGTTTTTGATATGAAAGGGCCGGATGTGGTTGGCGGTATTTTCTTCCAATTACTATTTATCGTTGGTGTTTACATGATCGTTCACATTCTGCTCATCAGGGCAAAGGATATTTCCGGAATGAAGAAGGAAGAATTCTATGTATTGCCGATCATTTCAACCGTCTTAAAGATGCTTGGCGAAATTCACGCGGCATTATTTGTATTCGCAGGTT
The DNA here is from genome assembly GCA_048635215.1 of Candidatus Atribacteria bacterium. GTDB lineage: Bacteria > AUK180 > AUK180 > AUK180 > AUK180 > JAGLWT01. Next base: position 5,665 of record JAIVYW010000017.1, on the reverse strand, counting down.
GGGCCGGCGGCATTTTCATATGGATCACAGGGCAAGAGGCCAAAAGCGTTATCAATACTCTGCCCCTAATAAAATTCGCTGGCAAGGCGGATTTCATGGGTGGCTTGACATTTATCATCAAATTGACGCTCATGGGCTTTCTCGCCATTGTGTTAATGTATGCTGCCGCTGAAGTAGTAAAAATATTTCATAGAGTGGAGAAAAATACGAAAAAGTAAGGCGAAGCGCATAGGCGCTCCGCAGTGCACAAGTGGAACATGGAATATGTAGGGGCAGACCTTTGTGTCTGCCCTCTTACCATACAAGATGGATTATCGGGTCCCCGATGTAATCATGGTTTCCAAGGTCATGCGCCTGGGAATGACATAATAAAATTGAAAATGGACAATTGACAGTTGACAATTAAAAAGTAGAACCCAAAGAGATTCCTAACAACCACACGTATAAAGGGATGGATTATCGGGTCAAGCCCGATAATGACGGATATATTTATTGTCTTGCTCTCACCTCGTACATCGCACCTCGTACCTCGTACTGTTTTTATCACTTTACACCTCACACACCACACTTCACACTTCTTAATGCTTCACACTTCTTGCACTTTTGCTCTTCGAAGCGTAACTTGTCCCTTGTGCACTGCGCAGCATACCCACCTTACACTTCACACTTCACACCTCACACTTTCCCTTGCACTGATGCTCTGTTCAGAAAGTGAAGCTTTCTAAACATCTTTTTTGTTGAATTAATTATTAAAAAGCTTTATAATATAAAATAATGTTCGTGGAGGTTTTACATGAAAAGATTTTCAGGATTTTTTGTCCTAGCTGCGATGATCGTTCTTATGATCGGATGCGGAAATACCATCGACCTGCAGGTAAATAAGCTTTACTCGAAGGATACGAGAGCGGATGCCGTTAAGATACTGTCAAAGGCCGCACCGGAAGATGCTTTCTACCCCGTTGCCGAGATACTCAAGGCGCAGGACGGAGACCTCGTGGCAACCGCAATTGAGATCATGAAGGCATGGGAGCCGGAAGGTATTTCAGAGCCCTTGAAACAATTGATCATGGAAACTGATAACAATAATCTCGCTACCAATGGCCTGCATGCCCTTGCTGAGGTCGCAGGCACTTCTGAAGAAGACTTTTTCATCGCGAGGCTGAAAGACGAACGCCCTATGGTCGTTGTCCAAACACTTTCCGAACTTGGAAATATAAAGTCAGTAAAGGCCGTAGAGCCACTGTATGATTTTTTAGATCTTGAGTTAATGCGGACAGGAACCCTGCAAATGGCGATCAACACACTTACCAAGATCGGAGATAAGAAGGCGGCACCAAAACTTGAAGCACTGCTCTATTCAGGAGTTGAATCGACAACCCTGAAAATAAATCTTGTCAAGGCTATCTCTTCGATCGATGCGGACAAGGGATTTGAGATCGCCGAGAAAGAAATTACCGCAAGTACCGGGGATATAAGATATTTTACCGCGCTGCTCAATGTTTTCTCCTCTATCAAAGATGTGCGAATAGTACCCATTCTGAAGGACCTCAAGCAAGATGTCGGGCCGGGGCTGGGAAAGAAGATAGATACGGCTGTTATTGCGATAGAAAAAGAATAGTTCAATTTGGATAATTCACATTCTTTCCGACCATTTCTAAGCGATCTTCTGGAGTTATTTAAAGAAGTAACTCATTTGCAGGACAGGGATCATGTCCTTCAAAAGATCGGAAATTTCACCTACAAGTTCTTGGAATGTGAGAACATTGTGATCTGGTTATGGGATGATAGGGAAGAACTTCTGAAGCCCTTCAAATATTGGGGATTTACTCCGGACGAGATGAAGGGGCATGTTTATGAGAAGGGAGAGGGGCTGCCGGGAACAGTTTTCAAAAAAGGAGTACCTCTCTTTGAAAAATCGCTCAAGGACAATGAGAATTATGTTTTCAAGAATACAGCAGAAGACAGGATACGCAATTTATTAATGGTCCCCATCTTCTTTAAAGAAGAAGTGATCGGCGTCTTGGATGTTTCCAATAAAACAGATGGAACTTTTTCAAGCGACGATTTCAATAAATTGCTTCTTATTTCATTTATTTTATCAATAATCCTGAATATTACATCAAACCAGGATGAAGCCACAAAGAACTATCAGTACTATTCTTCGCTGGTGGATATCTTCGGAGCATTCAACTTTGCCAATAGCGATGAGGAATTCTTCTCCAATTTAAAGAGCATTCTGGCAAATATTTTCCGAACCGAAGTCGTGCTCGTGCTCCGTAAGAACGGCGTCATATATTTTCCTGCGGCAATTGAAGACATTCCGGAGAATCTGCCTGTATTCTCTCAAGAGTCCGATATCGTCTATGAGCTCGGAGCGGCCATTGTATTTATTCAAATACTGAATTATGATATCTATTTCATATTGAAGAGTTCGGAAACATTCAGAGACCTTATTAACGGGCCTGAAAAATCAATACTTATACGAGAGATATTGAAGAGGGTTGTGAGTCAGTATTTTGATCAAAGAAAGTTATCCACTAAGAATTACCAATTCGACCTTCTTTACCGTATCGGACAGCAATCCCTCGATACAACTATCTCAACCTCCGATCTACTTAAATCCTTTGCGATCGAGATCTATGAGACCTACAAGTTATATTCATTGGAAATACTGGCAATAGACGGAAGTAAATACACGAATATAGTTACCGAAGGCCTTTACAAGCGGGATATTATCCTTGTCCCTTTGGAAGCCTCCATCATCTCCCTGCTGAATACTCAAGATGTTTTCATTTTGAATGCCGAGAATTCAAATCTTTATGGAAATTTCGTCTTTAACCCTTCAACCGAAGACAATACCGTTTCTCTATTTTCTACCGCCTTAAAAGATGAGAACGGGATACACTTCATTTTGATCTTCAGATGGGATGAGATATTCTCTCCGGAAATGAATTTTTTCAATTTCCTCGACCTTCTTAAAAAAGAAATACTTGCAAAGGATTATTCTATGCAACTCATGGATAAATTGAACAGAACGACCAATGAGACCATCAAGCTTCTGATGACCGTGCTCTCCTTCAAGGACCCCGAGATCATCAGCCACTCGAAGCGAGTTGCCGAGGTCGCGGTCGCCCTCACCGAGCTTTTTTCCTTGAACATAAATTCTATGGATATGAGATTGGCGGCATATCTGCATGATCTCGGAAAGGTCGGCATAGAAGATTCCCTTTTAAAGAGTTCCAAGGAATTCACCAGTGATGAATTTGATCTTGTTAAAAGGCATTCTGAGATCGGCTACGACCTGATAAAGAACTATGATTACCCTACGGATCTGAAAAAATCCATTCTGCTTCACCATGAGAAATGGAACGGCGAGGGTTACCCTAAGGGCCTGAGCGGCGAGGAGATCCCTGTTTTTGTGAGAATAATGACGATATCCGACTCCATTGATGCTATTCTTTCCGAGAGGCCGTATAAGATCAAGAAAAGCTTTTCTCAATTGAAAAAGGAATTACGGAATGAGAGTGGGAAATCCTTTGACCCTACATTGACTAATATACTGATAAATAATTGGGAAGTTTTCTTAGATAAGGTAAGTCATATCTATGAGAAAAGCCCTTAGAATACTCATTGCCATCTTAATCCTTTCAACGGGGATTCATTCCACAAGGTACATCACCTGGAACGAAAGCGGATCAGGTCTTACTCAGAAGTTGAAGCCTTTTCTTGGTGAGAATGAGATCACCACTCTTGTCAATTCCCCGGACGGCCTCATTTTCGGAGGAACAGGTAGCGGATTCACGGCAGGAAGCGCTATTTTATTTTACTTTGATCCTACATTGATAAAAGACTATAGCTATGGATACGCCCCGGATGACTATCCAAGAGCGATAATTCAGCTTAGCACCACTACCATATACAGAAATATCATGGCAATACAGGTACTTCAGACCAATAGCATCCCTGATACGATCTTATTTGTAGCAGAAACCGGAGACGGATCTGATAAATATGCGTTATATTCCATTGATTATGAGGCGATTATTTCTGACACACCGTATGATTACCTCCACAAGGTCATAGAGAGCCCCAATGGATGCGTTTATGTAACCGCATTTGGGCTTGGGCCGCAAAGAAGCGGAAAGAACCCCCTTTTATATATTGCAGCAGACAACGGTGTGACCGACTCCCATGTGGAGGTCTTCGATCCAGAAACAATGAGCTTTGTTGATACCATGTCTTTTGGTGTCTATTCTGAGACATCGGCTAAGGATTATCTGGGGTACTCCTTTACAAGTGATGATACATACGCCTATATGGGCACATTAACCTACAATAATATCGCAAGGATACTCCGTCTTCATCCGGACGGTTCGTGGGATGAATTATTCCAGCCTACTTTGGAATATTTCAGAAATGACGATACCACGCCTACACTACAAACCGCTATTTCCGCAATGGAATATTACAATGGCAGGATCTATTGCGGTACATCATCCCTCTCAACGAAATACGGGGGTAACCTCTTTTATTATGACACAGCCCTTTCTACCGGCAGTATAATTGGATTGTCCGGCCCGGAAACAAGAACATTCTCAGTTTCGGATCTTGATGAATGGGATGGAGAAATATACGGCGCTACCATCGCTGAAGAGAAACCAGATACGACCACAAATTACATAGGATGCTCTCGCATATTTAAGATATCATCCTCTGGCATTATTGATTCCAGAGAAGTGCTGGATTATAGAATCCCCGCCACTTCATATTACAACCCCTCAAGGATCAGTGCCATTTGTAAGAGTCCACTTTCCCGTGATATTGTATTTGGAACTGAATATATAGGCGGCCAGGATTACGGAGGACTGATCGGCTTGACCGACTTCTACCCTCCATCGGCTCCGGCGATCAAAAGAATAGAGAAGCATGAAGGACGCTACCGCATCTATATCTCACCGACAGGAGATGATTATCTCTTTGGAGAAGCGACTGAATACCGCATCAGCGGGGGAGATTCCGCGCTTGCCGACAATCCCTTTGGGATGAAAACCCCGATCGAAACAACGGATTACGGCGACTATCTTGAGGTATTTTCAATTGATCACCCATATCTCTACATCAGAGCATTTGATAATGTGTATAATTACTCTTCATTTGCCGATGTTCAATTCACACTTTCCAATATTAAAGTATTTCCTAATCCCGCTATTCAAAAGGATGGCGTCAATATCTATCTTCCAGCTTCAACCGATAAAGTGAATATTTATGATATTTCAGGTAATGAGATCCCGGCATCTGCTTTTGTGATATCGCAAGCAACTAATTCCGAGGGAATGCTCAATTACTTCTGGGATCTTAAATCATCAGATGGCGATAAGGTCTCCAGCGGAATTTATCTGATCAGTGTTTTTGATATCGACGAGAATACATATCATTTGAAACTTGCGGTGATCAACTAGAGCAGATGCTGCATAAAGAAGATTGTTCAAAAGTTCAAGGTTACAAGTTGAGAAATGAAGGAGAGCGCGGTGGATTATCGAGTCAAGCACGATAATGACAGGATGAAATAAAACTGGATCCCACGGTCGCCAACTCCCTCTGGATGACACTTTCCACTTCTTTATTTCCTGCCCGTATCCGCTCAACGGGAGCCCGGCAGCGCCGG
>JAIVYW010000016.1:0-10392 GCA_048635215.1 Candidatus Atribacteria bacterium | reverse complement strand
CAAGGGCAGAACCCCCAGCCATATCAATCACGGTGGTAGTCCAATCGGATCGGTACTTGGCGGATTGCCTGTATGCCGCTTCATCGGGATATCCTGTATGATCCTGATCATCATAAGGCATCAAATCCCAAGTACAGCAGCCGAATTTTTCCATAAGCTCCGCAATATCGAACCAAAATGACCCGTTATCGTCCCCGCCGTTGACTTGATGATATGCGAAATCCGGCGACATTATTTTGTCCTGATGTCCGCTGTCCGGCTCATTTATTCCGGGAACAACCCAATTGTATGAATAGGTTGCCCCGGAAAGGTCCCATAAACGGTCCATAGCCTCTTGATAGGTCTTGATATAATATGCCATTGACCAGCATGTGCATGAACCCTCATATCTTTGATTACCGACGGGTGGAAAGTAGTCCGAAGTGGAATTGTCATATGATACGCCCGCTTTTGATCGGCTAAGTTTCTCAGCTGAAAGGACGATCTTTCCGCTTCTCAGCAATTCTTCATATTGCCCGAGTGTTGGTGGAGCGAAGCCCGTCCCCATGCCGTTCACTATTATATTGTAATTTTTCCCTGCTTCTCTGACCCCGATAGAGTCCTTCATCGATTGGATCATTTCCGGAGTGAATGCTGAAAAGCCGATCTGAAGCCCTTCTTTGATGACCGTTTCCGCATAGTAAGCGGATGAAAGCAGGAGAAAGACAGCAGCAAACAGAAATAGTTTCTTATTCATAATATGACACCACCTATATAATTCGGTATATAATAGAATAAATTCCTAAAAATACCAAATTTTGAGGCATTTATGTATGTAGAATAGAAAGAAACAATGTGAAAGTGCGAACACACGGTCTCGCCCCTACGGCGATTCCAATTTCTTCATTTCCAAAGAAGATGGTATACCGTGTCCTTAAACGGATTGAATTTCTTTTCTTCCTTTTGTTTCACTTGTGCACTTGTCGCTGGTGCTCCGGTGCTCTTATCATACTGTTTTGCCTGAAATATGTAAAGCGGGAACCAGACAGTATGATATAAAACTGGATCCCACGGCCGCCAACTCCCTCTGGATGACCCTTTCACTTCTTTATTTCCTTCCCGCATCCGCTCAACGGGAGCCCGGCAGCGCCGGGCGACCAACCCAAAAGACTGCTGCGCAGTCTTGGTACGAGGTTGGATGTACGATGTGCGAAGTGGAGAAGGGAATAAAGATGGATTATCGGGTCGAGCCCGATAATGACGGAGGACAGGTCAAGCCCTGTCCCTACAAACATTCTACTGCTATTCCTTTTTCATTGCCTACTGGTGCACTTGTGCTCTTGTCACTTGTGCACTTTAAAACCGCAGTTCTACTTTAAAGATAACATAGAAAAAGAGACGGGAGATCAGATTTGCCATTATTCCCGCGAGGATATCATCCGCCATTATCCCCCATCCTCCCTTCAATGCCTGGATCTGCCGGATCGGGGTCGGCTTCAGTATATCCAATAATCGAAACAGGATAAAGGCGATCAAGATCAGGATAATTCGCTGAAAAAGAGGTAATGCCGACAGATCAATTAGAGAAAGGGAGAGTATCATTCCGGCGGCCTCATCAATAGTGATCCAACCCGGATCATGTTCCTTGGATCTTTTTTCAGTGATCCCCGAAACAATTATTCCTATCAGCGACAAGCCGAGGCCGATGATAAGCAGAAGCCAATAACCTGTAAAACTCGCTGTTAGAAATATCAGGAGCGCGGTAATAAAAGAGGTGAATGTCCCGGGAGCCTTAGGGAATTTACCCGTATAGAAAAATGATGATATTACTTCATCCCAACGCATCAGGGCTGATAGTAGAATTCGACGGTTTTAGTAACCGTATTTGGATTGTCATCCAGAACATCGATCGTTAAACTCACGGTTATACCTTCCGCACATCCCGCGGGCAGCCAAACAAAGTCAGCGGCGCCCGAGTTAATAACGGTCGTGCACAATTCAGTAATGGATCCGGTATCCGCATCAGCAGCTACATTCAGCGTAGTTTCAGGAAAGGTATCCTTATCCGAAACGGTCACATGAATGGTATTATTGCCGGTGGTTGTAGCCAGATAGTCAATGTTAACGATCTCCGGCAGCGTATTGGTCACCGTGATCTTGCAAATGGCGGCAGCGGTATCAGCGCCGTCATAGGCATAAGCGTGGATATAGTATTTCCCGGAAGCATAAGGGGCTGTCCATTCCGCAAATGTCTCATTCTCGGATAGTGGTGTTGAATCGTTATTATTGACCCAGGTAATTGTGAAGGTGTCATTTTCCGCATTTTCCACTATCAGCGTAAATGTGATCGTATTCGCTCTGACAATGGTTCCATCTCCTGGGCCTGAGCTATCGCCGTATGTTATAGACTTTATTATGATCTGCTCTCCGGAGGTATCCGGGAAATTCAGTTCTGCCTGATAATTGCAGGATAAAAATCCTATCATAAGCATCAGCAAGGCAAAGACAAAGGTAATATTTTTAATGTTTCTAATCATCAATTCTCCCTTTCGCCATCTTCTTGAAGCATATTACAAGTCCGCCGCTCAATACGAGGAAACCGAATATGCCCATTATGACAGGCGAATACATTTTAAAAAAGCCGTTGATCTGCTGATCGAAGAATAAGTAGAAGATGCTGAAGAGGATGAAGGCCGCACTCATTGTAATGATTACGGTCTCTCTTTTACTTATTCCACTATCGAGACCTTTCATTATTATAGAGAAAATCAAACCAAAAAGCAACATGGACGGGCCGGCTATTATCAATACTCTCGCGGGGTAGCCTTCATAGCCGTCGGTCAGAAGGTTCTTTGTATTCAGAATGATCAGTACAATAAGGGTGATCGGAATAACGAATTTGATCGTAATGTCCCACCAGAGCCCTATCTTTATCTCACTTCTCTCATTGATAAACGCTCTCGCCCGTGATGCTTTATGTATCCACCCTATCACGATCGCCTCGATAATGACAACTATCACAAGGCCATAATTGTTGCAAAAATAATCGACCGCATCAAGCCAGAGCAAGCCCGCCTCCGTCGTGTAAATGATACCCAGAAGGAAACCGAGAATTGCGGTACCGTATATAATGAAGTACTTTGCCACCTTTAATTTCTCCGACAATCCCGTAATGAAGGCCTCTACAAGAGAAAAAGCGGAATCTATTCCTAAGGTAAGCAGCATAATGAAAAACAAAATAAAGAAAAAGGGCGCAAAAGGCAGGCGGGTAATGATCTCCGGAAATACGGCAAAGGCGAGACCGGGGCCGGAACTCACCACTTCAGGAACGGGAACTCCCTTTGACATGGCGAGGAAACCCAATGCGGAGAATACCGCGAATCCTGCAAGATATGCGGTAAATCCATCCGTAATACCCGTAATAAAAGCATTATTTGTGATATCTGAATCCCTTTTCTTGAAGCTGGCATAGGCGATCATCACGCCGAAACCAATGGAAAAGGAATAGAAGACCTGTCCAAAAGCCGCAAGCCATGTTTCAACCTTCAGCAATGCATTGAAATCAGGTGTAAGAAAATACTTCAGGCCCTGTGATGCGCCCGGTAATGCGGCTCCGCGGATAACAAATAGGATAAGAATGAGAAACGGCAGAGGGACGGTTATCATGACTACCTTTCCAACCGACTTCGTCCCCTTGAACACTATCAGGACCATACTTATCCATGTGAGTAAAAGACAGAATAATATTACCAGCCGTATTCCCCCGAGCTGTGTTATACTAGGAGAAAGGTTCAAAAAATCTTCATAAAAGAAGGTTTCCCAACTTGTGATGGTATTCAATGAAAGGACCTTTCCCAGATAGCCGAATGCCCAGCCCATAATAACGGCATAGTATGATACTATGACAAAGCCGATGAAGATGGCGAACCAGCCGAGTATCTCCCAGTTCTTTCCGATCTTCTTCCATGCGCCCGGCGCGCCTTGCTGAGAACTCTGTCCCAAATAAAATTCAAGGATCAAAAGAGGGATCCCCGCAACAAATATGCAGACAAAGAATGGGATCAAAAAAGCTCCACCTCCGTATTTATACGCGATATACGGAAAACGCCAGACATTGCCGAGGCCGACAGCAGAGCCGATCGACGCCAAAATAAATGCAGTTCTCGAAGACCAGATATCTCTCTTTCCACTCATACGATAACCCCCTTATAAAAAGATCATTATAATTTTTCCCGTCTTGGCGGGTACATTCTATTATGCCATATTTTCAACTTTTTCATCTCATCGGAGTTCTCCCCGTAAAGCTTGCCATCTATTTTGATCAGATAATTCAATGCTTTTCTATTGTACGGAAAGATCTTCAGTGCTATAAGAAGCGGAGAACGAGCCCTTGCCAAGCTCTTCTCAGTAGGCGACGGCAAGGCTCCATAGAAACGATCCTCTCCTATGGAAAAGAAGATATAATGACTTAAGAGCCAGAGTGAAAAGGCACAAAAAGCAAGCACTAATACTCTATTTACTGTTTTCCAGTGATTTTTTCGCATATCGAATTGCCTCCTCTCTGTTCTTGAAACGCCGTTCCTCGAAACCGTTCTTTATATCCTTGAGTATCTTGCCTAAGACCGGGCCCTCATCATACCCCAAGGCAATGAGGTCATCACCCGAGACGGGTATTATGGACATCTCTTCCTCTTTTATCTTCTTGAACATCGCCGCGAGCTTCTTCGCGAATGTCTCCTGTTCCGTATCCGTCTTATCGTGCGCGGCGGCACCATCCGCCAGAAAGAGCACCAATAAGGCCCAAAAATGCTCTTTTGACCTGCGGACATATCTTCTCAGCGCCTTTGCGCCGACATTTTCGGAGAATTTTAAGAATGCCGGATACATATGTTTCTCAACAAGGAATTTGATCGTGCGGATCTCCTTTTTAGATAATTTCAACTTGGGAAGTTCCTTTTTCATCAGATCTCCGCCTATCTTCTCATGTCCGTGAAAACACACTTCACCCGCATCTTCCTTTGCCGCTTGTTTCTTTCCGATATCGTGAAAAAGGGCAGCCATTTTCAGTGAAAAAATATCTTCAAGCGGGTACTTCCCGCGATAATGGTCTATCCATTTCAAACAGAAAAGGGAATGCGTGATAACATCAAAGGAGTGGAATTGATTCTGTGAGACCTCTTCCAATTCGTCTACGAAGGGAAATATCTTGTGCAGAATACCCTTTTCCAGCAATACCGATATTGTTTTCCATGAATCTACTTGAAGAAAGATCGAGCGCACCTCAAGGATCATTCTTTCAACAGCGATATTGTCTAAAAGGCATGGGTCGAATTCCGCCGCCTTTTTCTGAGTGCTTGAAGAAGGGGTGAGGCCGTATTTATCAAGAAAACGGTAGTATCTGATGATCCTCACGGGATCTTTGATGAGTGAATCCTTAGAACTCAGGGAGATCCTTGTGCTTTTTATCTCCTCTATGCCGCCAAGCGGATCAATAATTCTCTTATTTGTTATATCATAATAAATGGAGTTGAATCGAAAGTCCCTTCTTGCAGCATCGGCCTCGATATTACGCTCCATCTCACTTATGTCGAAATTAACCTCTTTGATCTTGAACTTCAGGACCTTATGCCCTTTTCTATCCGTAATTATTTTGAATTTACGGTAAAACGCCTTTTCAAGAGCAAGGCGGAATTTTGAGATATCATCGGTGATCAAGTCCAGGTCACCAACCTTTTCCCCAAAGTAAAGTGCCGGATAATACCCGCCCACGAGATAACATGGCGGCAGCTTCTTCTTTCTGACCATTATGATCAACGGATGTGAGGCAATACTGGCTTCTATTTTATTTAACATATATCATCTGTCCTTAATGATCCTCAATATCCTTTTCAATTCGACATATCCTGTTGTTGAGAGCAGGTCATCCAAAAAGATCAATATCCTGGCCGTGTTCTCCGCAAGATAATCGTTCTTGCTGTATGTGTTCTTCAGATATGCGAAATTACCGAGTATTTTAAAAAGCCGTTGAATGGCAGAAAGCTGAAGCTGATAATAATACCGGTTGATCCCGGGGAACATCTTTGCTCTTTCATCTCCGTGGTCAAAATAAACATCCCAAAGCAGAGAGGCGCGGTCATAGAAAGCATTGCCCTCTCTCAGGTCCTGATAATCTATTAAGAAGAGTTCGTCTTCATGTATCATGATATTGCGTGAATGAAAGTCCCTGTGGATCAGTGAGGTCGAACCCCTGTCCAGAACCGCCGCTATATCTTCAAATTCCAGAAGCAGTGCCCTCTCCAAGCCGCCGTCTAGAGCAATATGCAGTTCTTTTTGCAGAAATTCCTTCTTGAAGAAATTGAATCCCCAGATATACTTCTCCCTGTTCAACGGAGAGTATCGCGAAGAGTATTCCTTATGTGGCAAAAGAGCGAGGCGGTTCAATAAGTCCTCAAGGCCTTTTCTGTACCTGGAAAGAGTTTCACCCGCGGCAAAGCGTTGGAATAATGTCCCGCCGGAAAGATATTTGAAGATGATGACTTTTTCCTCATCATATGCTTTGATGATGGGCGATACGGGGATCTCATGTTTACTCAGAAATGCATAGCTGTGACATTGGGCATTGAAGGCCTCATCCTGATCCGAATATACTTGAATGGCAAGATCATATTTCCCGTTTTCACCGCGGTAATACTCCCTGGTGGAAGCATCTCCCGTCAATTTACTCAACGAAAGTTCGCCGAATTCAGGAATAAGGATATCTCGGATATCAGACGAGTTCAGCATCGGAATTGTCTATCACCTCCCAAATCTTTTCTAATATTTTTTCATGATCTGCGCGCAGAAAGCGATCCTTTTCGTAGAATGACCACACAGATGAGAACTCCTCTTTTAAAGATCCCGCATTATCAGAAAGCGCGCCTTTATAGAAATGAGCCGCCTGAAAGACGCTCATCGCATACAATGACAATCCTTCAACGGCGATCTCAACACCGTCCTTGAATTTTACAGCGGCATTGCCCGCCATGGAAACGAAATCCTCCTGATCACCCGAAACCGGAATTGAGAATATCGATGATGGGGATGCCAAGGTAGCGCATTTATTGGCCAGTGCCGCCATCGCGTATTGCACCATCATGAATCCGGAATTCAGGCCGGAACCCTCGACCAGGAAAGCCGGGAACGAGGAAAGATTAGGATTGATAAGACGATTTGCCATCCTCTCTAAGAGTGATGTGAATACCGAAACGGATATCGCCCCGGAATCCAATGCCAGCCCGATCGCCTGCCCATGGAAATTCCCTCCTGAAAGGTAGAGGTCCTTCTCGGGAATGAATAGAGGGTTATCCGAGACCGAATTGAATTCAACCTCCAGCTCTCCCCTCACATAAGCAAGATTATCAAGTATCCCTCCGGTGATCTGTGGAATGCATCTGACGGTATATGGGTCCTGCACTTTCATATTATCTTTATTGATCTCCCTGCCTTTGAGGTATTTATACAATAATGACGCGGCGATCTTTTGCCCCGGAAAGGGACGAAGATCGTGAACTTCAGGCTCAAAGGGAAGCGGATTGACATCCATGATCTCAAATTGAAGAGCGGCCAATTTCAGAAAGAGCTCCATGGCGGCATAAAGCCGGAAAAGAGAGATCCCGCCCAGAGAGGCGGAAAATTGCATTCCATTCGTCAGGGCAAGGCCTTCCTTGGCATGCAGGGAGAAATCTTCTATCCCCGCGATACGCAGTCCCTCTTGCGCGGAAATGATCTTGCCTTTGTAATAGAATTCACCTTTTTCGTAAAATACCGCGAACATCTGAGCCAATGGGATAAGATCTCCGGAGGCGCCCAATGAGCCGGTCTCGGTAGCTACCGGAATAAGGCCTTTATTCAGAAGAAGCGCGATATTTTTTACAAGCACTTCCGTAACCCCGGAATGACCCTGCAAAAATGTCCTGAGCTTGAGGAGCATTGCGCCCTTGATGAAGATAGGGGCGGCATTATTTCCAACACCTATCGAATGCGAAAGTATGATATTCTCCTGGAGTTTATCCAGCTCTTTGGAAGAGATCCTGACCTTCGCCAACTCACCGAAACCGGTGTTCACTCCATACATCGTGGTGTCTTTTTCAATGAGTTCATTGATATAATCCCTACAGGCGCGAACGGCCGTCAGCGCATCTTCAGAAATGTCAAGTCCGCTGCTGCCAAGAGAGTATTTAAAAAGGGTCCTTAAATCAATATGGAAATCCTTAGCCAATCTCATATTCATCTCCTAAACTTTGATCTTGTGAAATATATGTAACCAGTACATCGAATATCCTGAAACTGACCTCGGGGTTGTTTGAGATAAAAGTCCTGAAAGCTGCCTTCGGGATCTCTATCGTTTCCATATCATCACTGGTAGCTTTTACGGATGCAAGATGTGTATTTGAATCGGAGATGATCGACAATTCTCCGAACCAATCGCCTCTTTGCAGGATTTTCAAGGGTGTTATGATCGGGCCGACCCTTTTATAGATCTCCGCCTTACCTGATTTTAAGATATAAAGTTTATCTCCCGCCTGGTCCTGGCGTATGATCACATCTCCCATTTTGTATTTTCCCTTGGATGCCATCATTGCCAACCCTTCCAATTTCAGAAGACTGATCTCGCTGAAGAATTCAACTTTCTTCAGAAGCAACAAGCTTTCCATTATTTTTTCCATCTCTTCATTCTCCTTCAATATAACTTCCCGTGGAAGCTGCATTTGGTATTTTTCCGCGAAATATTTTAATAGATACGATTCCATGGATGAAAAACGCAGATTCGGTGTCAATGAAACCTTTCTGATCTTTTTTGAAGCATATACTGAATCTACAACGCCGAGGACATCTTTCATGATCGTCTTGGCGGGGCCGCGCAATTTCTGACTGCGCTCCTCCAGATACAGTAATACTTCAGAAGCCAGATATGAATTCGCGAGATCCGAATTCTTCAGCGCCTCCACGGCAGCGTCGTCCATGAAAAATCGCACCGCTATTTTCAAGAGCAGGGCGGTTTTTTCCCTGAGATACTCATAGAGCTGATAATCGCCGCCTCTTTTCTTATTCGAGATATAAAAAAGGTGAGCGAATAATGACGCTCTTTCGATCTCCCTTCGAATTACGGCGCTGATCCTGTCTTTGCTCATTGGAACCGCTTCGCCTTTCTCAATGAAAAGGCCGATCAGTCTGATCGCGTCCCCGCTCTCCAGATTATCAAATCCGCCCCTCAAATACGGTATAAGCTCATCCATATCGAAGCTGGAGGCAAGGGAATACACCTCGTCAAACCGAGAGGGCTCGAAATCGAATTCTGTGAAGTCAGAGGTGAATGAACCGATGCTGTACGGAGCGGTCTTCAGAATATCCAAGACAGCGCCGATGCTCTTTACCTCCAAACTATCATGCGGCATCAGGGAAAACAAACGCTTGCCGTAGGAATGCGGCAATTCTGACAGGTATCTCTCTCTGTCGCTAAAGGCATCCAAGTACTCAGAAGGCGTAAATTCACCGTCCAATAGCCCTTTAAGTATCTCCAATTTCATCTCCTTTTCAGAGGCAGGAAGAAATTGCAGACACTTCTCTACAGAATAATTGCTTACCAGATATTGTCCCATGGCAATAGGATATTTCATGGCAAATTTATCAAATATATGATTAAGCATGTCATCATTTACCTTCTTTTCCAATTTCGCCAAATAGTATAGGGAGAACTCCTCCATCTCAGCGGAGTTGCCTTCGATATAGCGCTTTAGATTATCCGCATCTATATCTTTTTTGAAGATCTCAGGCAGTTTTTTCTCTAGCAGGAGGTTTTCTGTCCTTATCTTCTTGTAGAAGGCTCCGAAATATTCCTTTCTTAATTTCACAGATATGAAGAGGTAGAGAAGGGAAAATCCTCCGATCAAGTAATAAACTACACGGGGATCGAACTTTTTCACATAAAAGAGCAGAGCGCCCACAGCGACCAGAGACAAGGGCTTGATCAACCCCTCGACAATGGAAATTATACGCCCCTTGTGCAGGAGAGGGACCGGATTATACCCGAATTGTATCGCCGCGTCCTCAAACATCTTCTTGAAGATCTCGGCGGATAATTTCATTATGAATGAGGCATAGAATCCGGCAAAATAAACAAGGAATAATGCCCCGATGGAAAGTATGATAGGATAGATATTAAAGATATTCAAGGTTCCGATAAAGGGAATAATTCTGGCAAAAATATAAGATTTTACAGTAAAGATCGGCAAAGTATGGCAAATCATACCCAATAAAGTCACGGCATTTACCATCATCATTTTTAAGACCCAATTTCATATCAAAATCATCTAAGGAAATTGATTTATGATATCTGTCCTTTTCAAGTTTTCGGTACTGTTCAGTTGAATCGGC
>JAIVYW010000015.1:0-10570 GCA_048635215.1 Candidatus Atribacteria bacterium | reverse complement strand
CATCCGCTGGAATGGGCATACACTCTCTTGAGAAACTGGAGAACATCGCGCTTACCGGGAAAAGTATACAGGCGCAGTTGAATTCCTTGTCCGAGGGAGTTACGGAGCATTTTGAGAGCGTTATCTTTAACGGCTGTGAGCATGATCTTTATGTCAGAAAATACCATGGCCTGACATATGCTTTCTTCAAGGATATTCTTACTGAAAATGTTCTGAGAAAGGAGATCGAGAGAAACAGTGAATTGTCCACCATGGGGAAATTCAGCTCAATGGTCGCGCATGAATTAAGAAACCCCCTGGGAACGATCAAGGCCTCCGCCTCTACCATTAAGGATGATGAGAAGGATGAGTCAAATATTAAACTTCTTGACTATATTATAAAAGAAACCGAGCGTTTATCCAATCTGGTAGAGAAGATGCTTAACTTCTCCCGGCCGTTCGAGATCAATAAGAACCGAATAGATATTAAGGATTTCTTTTTGAACCTGAAGGACGATATCCTGAACATAATTTCGGATGATATCGATCTCAAGGTAAATATAAATGCGACAACATTGTTCTTTGAGATAGATGATATGCTCTTGAAGAATGTGCTATTCAATATCTGCGAGAATGCCAGTACGGCCTTGACGCGATTCAATTCATCCGGACCATATATAGATATCAAGGTGACCAAGAATCGTCAGAAGATATTGATAATAGAGATCGAGAACAATGGCCCGATGATAGCGGAAACCGAGTTAGAAAGGATATGGGAACCGTTTGTTACAAGTGATACAAAGGGTGTAGGCCTGGGGCTTTCCATCGTGAAAAAGATCATTGATAATCACGGCGGGCGTATTGAAGTTGAAAGTTCTGCTGACAGAACGGTCTTTAGAATACTACTGAGGTGATGATGTATAGAGTTCTGATAATAGATGATGAAGAAAATCTTGTCAATGTAATGAAGATAAACTTCGAGAAGAAGAAATATCAGGTGAAGACCGCATACAATGGCAAGAGCGGTTTGAAAGAATTCAGTAAGTTCAAACCTCATTGTGTGCTTACAGACCTTAAAATGCCCGATATAACGGGTATCGAGGTTCTAAAAGAGGTCAAGAAGATCGATTTTGATGTTCCCGTGATACTTATTACTGCTTACGGTTCGGTAGAAAGCGCGGTTAACGCGGTTAAGGTCGGGGCCTACGATTTTATTTCCAAGCCCTTTGATTTTGAGATACTTCACAAGATGGTGAAGGAGGCGATCGATATGTACTTGATCGTCAGGAATGAAAAATCATACCTTTCCAGTGAGATAGAGAGGGCTTTTCCCGGTGTCGTAGGCAAGAACAGAAAGATGAAGGAGATCTTTGATATCATCTCCGAAATATCAGGATCGGCGGCAAATATACTGCTGACGGGGCAATCCGGCACAGGCAAGGATCTTGTGGCAAGGACCATTCATTATGTTTCAAAGAGAAAGAGCGGCCCCTTTATCGTCATTAATTGCGCGGCGGTTCCTGAAGATCTTCTGGAAGCGGAGCTCTTCGGATATGAAAGAGGGGCTTTCACGGGAGCGATGACAGAGAAGCCCGGCCTTTTTGAGGTCGCCAACGGCGGGACCGTTTTTCTGGACGAGATCTCCGAGATGTCTCCGAAACTGCAGGCGAAACTGCTGAATGCGGTGCAGAACAGAGAGATAAGGCGCGTCGGAGGGGTTAAAAGCATAAAGATCGATGTCAGATTCATTGCCAGTACAAATAAGGATATAGAGGAAGAGGTCGCTGAGAAGCGCTTCAGAGAGGATCTCTATTACCGGCTTAATGTTATCCGGATAAATCTTCCTCCGTTAAAACAGCGTAAAGAGGATATCCCGCTGCTTTCAAGTTTCTTCATGAAAAAATTCTCTCTGAAGAATTCAAAGAAGATAAAAGGTATTTCTCCGGAAGCGCTTTCAAAATTGATGAATTATGAGTATCCGGGAAATGTCCGTGAGTTGGAGAACATCATTGAAAAAGGTGTTATCATGGAAAAAGGGGATTATCTTGGAGATGAGACACTTCAGATCTCCTTAACCTCGCATACACCTGTCGACAGCGAAGAGGGCGTTGGCGAGAATATGGTCAAGGTCCGCTGCCTTTTACCCATAGAGAACGGCTTTGAGCATTTGAACTTCATGCAGGAGGATGCCGAGAAGGAGATCATTCTGCGCGCCTTAGCCCTGCATCCCGAAATGTCCAATCAGGAGATCTCAGAATTCCTTGGGACCAATAGAAGGATACTTGAATTGAGAATGAAAAAGCACAATATCAGCAAAAAGGACATTAAGGGTTAATTCCTGTACATCGGTGTTCACAATATAGTCAACATTCTCCTAAACGCCCAACAACAAAGTAGTTACTATGTGGCATAATTATTGTACTCTCTTGTCCAATGAACATGTGGGAAAGGATGTTAGCCCTTACTTTATTGCTTTTACTTTCGCCTCTTATGTTGTTGATCGCCATAGCGATATATATATTTGAGCCCGGTGCTCCGATTTTCTATTCAGGCATCAGGATCGGCAGATTCGGACACAGATTTGTGATATACAAATTCCGTTCTCTCAAAGTTAATGCTGAAGCCATTGTGGGTAAAGCGCTCTTAACAGACGAACTTGACCTTAAGACACCTTTGGGAAAATTGCTCAGACAGACGAAATTGGATGAACTGCCCCAATTGATAAATGTGGTCCGCGGTGAGATGTCCTTCATAGGCCCCAGGCCGGTAAGGCCGATCAGGTTCTATTCCAACCTTGCCTCCATTGAGGATTACAAAGAGAGATTTACCGTACTGCCCGGCTTATCAGGCATTGCGCAGGTGGAGGGGGATTATTTTTCTTCTCCGAGAGAAAAACTCTATTGGGATATACACTGGATCAGGAACAGGTCTCTGAAACTCTATTTCTGGTATATGACCAAAACAATATTTATGGTCGGTGCAAAGATCAGTTCGCGCTTCCTTTTCCCTGTACGGAAAGCTGTCCCCTGGGTGAGCCTCCTCTTCCTGCTGCTTTCAAATTCTCCTAAGTAGTTGCATTTTAACCGCAAATCCTATAAAATATTTCCATGAAGCTGACATTGTGTTTCGCCGCCCTCCAAGTTTCGCAGTGGACAAGGAACAAGGAAATAAGTGAATAGTGAAAATATTAAGCTGATAGGTAAAGAAAAATAAAACACACTTGTAACCGGAAAAACATTATTTCGCTTGTTCCATCAAAATCAGTCGTTAAGAATATAGAACGCCGAAACGAATCAAGATATGGGACAGGCTTCGCAGTGCACCAGTGGACCCAGGGACAAGTGCACCAAATAGGTGATAGGTTGATAGGTGAAGATGGGAAAATAGCAAATGGATAATTGTGAAACCGGTAAGTACTATATTTGTCATTTCCGATTAGATCTTGAATCCAGTATTTCTTATCCCCACCTCGTACATCGCACCTCGTACTTCGTACTGCTTTTTTCCTTTGGAAAAAAGCTCGAGAGAGAAATGATATGAGATTGATATCATGGAATATCAACGGTATTCGTGCCATACACAAAAAAGGCGCTCTCGAATGGCTGAGGAGTGAGGAATATGATATTCTTATGTTCCAGGAAATTAAAGCTGAAAGCGAACAATTCCCTGAAGAGATCAAAAGCGGTGAATTCGGTACGGTATTCTCCGATTCAGCGGAGAAGAAAGGCTATAGCGGCGTTGCTTCCCTGACACAGGTTTCGCTTGAGCTCTATTGTGCAGACCTGGATGATACCGCTTACGAGGGTGAGGGGCGGGTTCTCGCGCTTAAAAAGGGAAATATTCTGATATATAATATCTATTTCCCCAATGGGCAGAGAGACCATGCCAGATTAGAATATAAAATGGGCTTTTATAATGCCTTTTTGAAAAAGGTGAAGTCGGACATCAAAAATGGTTTTTCTGTCATTGTCTGCGGGGACTTCAATACTGCGCACAAAGAGATCGACCTTGCCCGCCCGAAGCCGAACAGCACCCGCTCGGGCTTTTTGCCTATTGAAAGGGCGTGGATAGATGAATTTATTTCCGCGGGTTTCGTTGATACATTCAGAAAGATGAACGCGGGCAAAGTGAAATATTCATGGTGGGATTACAAAACACGCGCCAGAGAAAGGGATGTAGGCTGGCGCATTGATTATTTCTTTGTATCCGAAGACCTCTCTGAAAAGATCATATCCGCTGATATGCTGACATCCGTAATGGGGTCGGACCATTGTCCGGTGGAGTTGATCCTGGAGATATGAGAAAAATATGACAGAAAGAAATATTCAACTCATTCCGATCAACAGATTTCTGACGGTTGTCGGCTTATTTACATGGCTTTATATCTTTCCCGTCTATTTGAAACATCTGGGAGCCACAGAATTCGCTGTTGGGCTGGCATATTCGTTTTTCAATATCGGCATTACCATGTTTCAATTTCCCGGGGGCTATCTTGCGGATATATACAAGAAAAAGACACTTCTTCTCATCCTGCAGTCGCTGATGCCGATGATATTCATCTGCATGGGGCTTGTGCGTTCCTATAAGGTCCTTATCGCCTTGTATTTCATCTACTGCGTGCTGGCATCTCTGAATTTCCCGGCTCTAAGCGGACTTCTCGCAAATACTTCGTCAAAGAAGAATATGGGGAAGGCGTTTTCGCTTTTTCAGGCATATTTTATTATGGGATTCGGCTTAGGCCCGCTTTTGGGATATTTTCTCATGTCCCGCGGGATGCCAGTTGCTGATCTATTTTTTGTTACGGCGGTATTTTCACTTCTTTCTTTCCTCATCACATTGTTCTGGGTAGCCGAAGAACAGGATATCAGGCCGCCGGTGTCCGAAAGGACTTGGAAGGTGCACTTGGACACCAAGTTGACGGGCCTTTTTCTTGCGGGATCCTTCTTCTTCATATTAATGCAGTACACGCTTTTCAGCCCTCTGCCTTCGATATTTATGGCGGATAAATTGGAGTATGACGAGCTCAAGATAAATCTTATTTTCGCGGTCGGCGGATTTCTGGCAGGCGTTCTGTCTCTGAGTACGGGGAAATATATTACCGAAAAGTCCTCTCCATACTTCTTTTTTATTGCGCAGGTAATACACTTTACTCTGATCTATTTGTGGGTGATCACGGGCAATGCGCTCATGTTCGTCTTCGGCTGGATGGCAATACAATTATCAATGAGCTCCATACATGTGATGCTTGCGGCGGCAAGCAATAAGGCGAACAGGGGAAAGGTCATCGGACTCTTCGGCACCATCACCGGATTGGTTCCCGCATTTGTCCCTCTTGCCCTCTTATCATTGAAAGATCAAGTGGGATATTCGACTCTGTATCTATCAGTATTTCCCTTCATTATCGTGCAGTATTTTATATTCAGGAAGTATTGGAAAAAATCTTGACAATTATCTCAAAAACACTTATAATGTTTTCTCATACGCCTGAGTAGCTCAATGGTAGAGCAAATGACTGTTAATCATTAGGTTCGGGGTTCAAATCCCTGCTCAGGCGCTTCTTTTTCTCTTCTTTGTGAGCAAGCACAAAGAAGAGAGGTTCAAATGTTCAATGTTAAAAGTTATGTTTCGCAGTGCACAAGTGCACAAACAACTGTGAAATGTGAGGTGTAAAGTGGGGAAATAGATAGTTGGATTGTAGGATGGTAAGGTGATAGGCTTAAGTATAGTGAATAGTGAAAAGTGAATAATGAATAGTGCTGGAAAGCACAAGTGCAAGAGAAAGTGTGAGGTGTAAAGTGAGGAGAACAAAACAATAGCCACACCCGTAACCGGAAAAACCTTATTTCGTTTAATTCAATAATCTATCTGTAAAAATATAGAACGCTGGAGCTATCAGCCTACGGGACGATAGATTTTGTCAAGTTGATTTCTGATTTTCTCATTTAAGCCACATTTCCTTTATTTTGTAATTCGATCTTTTCAATCTCCGAAAATATTTTGAAGATATCCTTGCATATCAGTCTCTTGACTGCTTTCAGTGCCCTGAGTTTCTTTGCGTACTTTTTCTTTTTCAGTTCGTAGTATTCAAAGTATGCCTTGCCTTTTCTGCTGTTGTTAAGAGCCAGGAGATGTATAGGCTTTGCGAGATGCCGGTTGTAGTTTCTCCGCCTTGCAGTCTTTCTGACCGTTGAAGACTGTTGATTCCTCGGTGCCTGTCCAGCATATGATGCCAGTCGGCCATCGTTCTCAAAACGACTGATGCCGCCGATTTCCGCAATGAGAATAGATATACTGACGCTTCCGATGGCGTCAAAGGACTCATTCAGTTTCTCCAGGTGAACCGGAAAATGCTTCTTCATGTACCCTTCGATCGCTTTCTTCAGCTCTTCTTTTTGTCTGATGAGAACGATCAAAGCCTGTCCCATTGTGGTAATCAACTGAGAATTCACTTCCGTGAACATATCATCTTCAAAGCTTCCATGATCTTTGAATAACTTCCGTATCTCTTTTGCCTTCTTCACTCCGTTCTCGCCGAGATAATAACGCTTTCCGGCAGCAGTCAACGCCTTTTTGACCTGTGACTGCGAAGCCCCGCACAACTTTGACTCAGACGGAAAATACAGGAAAAAAGTAAGGGATGTCTCATTTAACTTCGCAAAGATTTTCTTGTATATCATTCCGTAGTTCTGGAACAAAAGAGAATGATATCTGTTCTTGTATGATGTTAAAACCTGTGACATTGTTTCGTATTCCCTTGTAAGTCTCTTCAGTCCCTCTATCTTCGCATCTCCTTCGATCTGAACTGGATTTGTATCCTGAAAAGGCATCAGCGCAGCTATCCGTGCATCAATGTGATCGGATTTGTCCCATGTGATGCTTTCCTTGAATCTCCTTGCTTTCAACGGATTGATTTCGTATACTTTAACGCAGTTAGTTTTCAGGTACATGGCGAATCTTTTGGCGAAGTCACCATGCCCCTCAATGAAAACGTCAGGGAGGGTGTCAAGCATTCTGAGTCTACTCAGAACCTCTTGATGCCCTTTCGCATCATTTGAGATCTCAAAATAATCAAGTTCTCTCATGTCCTCAACAATGGAAACGCACAAATTGCTTCTCGATGGGTCAATACCGCATGTGATCATATGATCCTCCTATACTTTGATTCCACCGGAACAACCGCATATGGAGCGTGTAACTGTAGATTTTTGAGTCGCAGTGGAACCCGCTTCGGTGGAATGGGAGGACAAGCGTCCCAAGCTCGTGGCACGGTAGGTTAGAGTCACTCCCATTCCACCAGAGTTTAATATGAAATAAAGTAAATGTCAAGAAAAGCCCCTCCGATAATCTCCGGGGCTTTTCTCTTCCTTTCAATGCTCTCATATGATTCAACTTAACATATGCGGCAGGTTGAATATTTTAACTTAATACATCCAATTTAAACAAATAAGTGGGTTGAAAAATTCACCACCTCCGTCCCTGGAGAATTAGGGTGGGTGGAGGGAGAATGGGTATAGAACTACACGATAACATTCTCCACACTTCTTTGAATCTCATCCCCTCCGTTTTGTCATTCCCGACTCCGTTGAATCCATCTTTCTCTACCTATCACCTTATCATCCTATCACCTTATCAAACATTTCGGTACTGCGAAGCATAACCTTTGAACACTCTTCTACACATCACAAGCGAAAAGAGATGGATTCCTGCTCCCCGATGTAATCGGGGTTCCCAAGGTCATTCGCCTGGGAATGACCCCGCACCATGTAAAGGGGCGGGGTAAACTGCACAGTAGATGGATCCTTCGCGGAAAAGCTCAGGATGACACCAAAGAAGGACAGGTCAAGCCCTGTCCCTACGATTATTCGAATTATTCTCAACCTTTGAACTTTTGAACCTTTGAACTTTTGAACACTCTTTACCACCGCAGCAGCAGAAGTTGATAACGCTTTTTGGAAAGATAAAGCAGGCAATGCTTGCTAATTGATTTGTCCTGAACGAAACCGAGAGAGATGAGCATATTACTTCCATTTATATTTTTAAGTGCGACCGGGTCGGAAATCATTTCCCCATGGAATTCTTTAAAGAAAATATTCAGAAGCATTTTGATCGCTTCAGAGCCATATCCTTTACCACGGTTTTTTGCCGAGATCTTAACATTGAGTTCCGCTTTTTTCTTTTCAGTGTTGAATCTATGGAATCCCACTTCTCCAACAGGGGACCCTCTCTTGGTGAAGATAAGAAAGTAAAGGTCCTTCCCATTACCTGGAAATACCATTCGCTCATACCACTTGACTGCTATGCCGGGTTCAAGTAGTATCGGGCCTCCAACTTCCTTCATGGTGTTGGGGTCACTCCAAAGCCATTTAATATAATTGAGATCGATCTTTTCGGGAGTTTTTAGATCAATAAATGTCCCCTTCACTGTGAATCCGGGCTTTGGAAATTTCATTTGTATACAGTTTAACTTAATAACAAATATATTTCAAGCGCAGTGATTTCTGTTGCGAATAGAGGATAGGGGTTAGTTTAGAAAAAAGGAATCACATCCGTCATTCCCGCGGGAATGACGGAAAGGCAAGTGTGTAGAGTATTAACGTTTGATTCTAACGGGGCGTAGAGTGTACAATTGTTTCACAATTTTCAACTCTCCGCTTGGTACTTTTACATCGGGACAGACGAACGCCTTTGGCGTACGACATGTCCCATATCTTACTTCGATCCAGCGTTCTATCATTATAACGGGTGATTATAACGAAGGAAACGATATAACGATTTCCCGGTTACGGGTGTGAATATTGTTTTCATTTCCACCTCACACACCACACTTCACACTTCACACATCGTTCGCTGCGCGAACGACTGTCATCGTATTTATGAATCAGAGCACTAATAATGTAATATACACCAGATAATAGGCACATATTCTTGAAATAGAGTGAAAATGTACTATAATATAGTTGTGCGTATACATGTTTAGGAGAGATAAGTGCAAGGTGAAGATACACTTTTATCTAAAGAATTGATAATAGAGAGCAAGAAATATTATTTTGATTTAAAAGAGAACGCCAACGGGAAATTTCTCAGAATCACCGAAAAACGCTCCGGCGGAAAAAGCCGGATCATTATCCCGGTTTCCGGCCTTAACGATGTTGCCGGAATAGTCAGAGAAATGGGAGAGGCTGTTGACTGAGTATAAGAACCCTGTTCCCACAGTTGATATTATCATTGAAACCTCAGAAGGTGTCGTTTTGATAAAGAGAAAGAACTTTCCCTACGGCTGGGCAATTCCCGGTGGATTCGTAGATGAAGGAGAATCTCTGGAATCCGCTGCTGTAAGGGAGGCATTGGAGGAAACTTCATTGAATGTGAAATTGAGAGAACAGTTCTTTACATATTCCGACCCTTTGAGGGATCCCAGAAGTCATACAATAACAACTGTATATATTGCGGAAATATCATCGGGAACTCCCTTGGCAGCCGATGATGCTGTGGAAATTGGCACTTTTAGTGCAAGTAAGCTCCCGGATGAACTGGCATTCGATCATTCACGGATACTTAGTGATTATTTCGAATACCGGCAGACCGGAAAGAGGAGAACATTATAAAGCATGTGGTGAAAGGAATCCTTATTTTACTTGTTCTGTTTTTACTTCCAGGATATACAAAGGGAACAATGGTTTCCTTTTCAGGGAAGTTGAGCGGTAAGGACATATCTTTCAAAGAGACCCTTGTAACAGCATCTCAAAAGGAATTAGATGGAAAACAAATGGTTTTCTACTTCTTCAAGTTCAAATCTTCCGGCGCTAAAAATTTTTACGGCAGCTTTCTTGTATCTGAAACCGGGTTTCTTGAAAAATTCTCTGTTTCGGATTCGGACAGGAAACTCTCCTACAAACTTCAGATCGATGATGGTGAGACCATTTTAAAGGTCAATGAATCCTCAGGGCTCCTTTTAAAGGAGATCCCTCAGGCTGGTGGAGTTGCAGATGGTGTGTTCCTTCCTATGTTACCTGCCTGCTGGCACTTTTTATTAAGATCAAATGATCTGATAAAAACCGGAAAATACAAATTCAAAGCCGCCGTACCTCTTTACGATAAGGAGATGAATGCGGGTCATCCAAACAATATGGAGTTTGCGGAACATTCCGAATTCAGGACGGTAAATATCAGGATTAAGCTGAGCAGCGCGGGGACAGGGAAATATGAAGTCAAACTTTCTCCTTTCAACGCTGTGATTATGATAGATGCCGAATATAATATCATTTCATTCAAATGGAATGACTTTATCCTGATCGGAAGTAAATGAAAATATTCTGGGGCTATGATCACAAAGAAGTCAGTATTCACACAATTGTAATTGGAAATTTTGACGGTTTTCATTTGGGCCATGTCGAACTCCTGATGGCCGCCGCCGATCAGAAAAGGGAAAGTGAGAATCTCGGTGTCGCGACATTCTATCCCCACCCCGACACGGTTGTTCGGGCACGAAGCGATAATTTCGCGCTTTCTACACTGGATGAGAAGATCGAAGAATTTGAAAAACGCGGGATCGACTCCGTTTTTCAAATTCTTCGATCTACTCATCCAGTGT
>JAIVYW010000014.1:0-10693 GCA_048635215.1 Candidatus Atribacteria bacterium | reverse complement strand
CCCATCAGCTTTCAGGGCTTGAAATGACCTTAAAATGGGAATATATGTCTCGGCTGCCGCTTCATGCAGCCAGTCGGTCCCATGTGGCCATGTGCCATGATTTACAACATAGGGCAGATGTGCATGCAGAACAAGGATAAAATTGTGTTTATTCATAGAATAATTATACACATTCTTATGGATAATTGCAAGACGGCAGGAACCCTCGGGCACCCTTTCAAACGTTACCGTAATTTTGAAAAAACATGGAAATTAGTGTAAAATCCCCTTATGAGAGGACTTTCTTTTCTATTGCTTATTCTTCTGATCGCATGTCCTGCATTTGGAGATGATATAGATCTTTCCGGAGAGGGGATACAGATCAAGCGGTATTCAGATTTCTATGAATACTTTATTTCAAGCGGTACGGTGAAGGATTCAGAAGGTGCAACGATCTCGGGCGCCAATATCAGATTATGTAAAAAAGATGAGGGCTATCATCTGCATACGGATGACCCGGTGTATTTCTCATCTCCACGGATAAGGGCGATACACTCACAAGGCATGGACTATTATTCCGGCGAGAAGGAAGGGGTTCTGGCCCCTCCAGTTGTGGCTTACACCGATGATGGCGTCCTTTCATCCGATGATCCGGTCCGTTTCAGCAGCGGCTCATTAAGCGGCGACGGGAGCTTTGTTTTCCGGTCAGAGGAGCATACCCTTTACGGAACCGGATATTATTACGGTGACGATGTGATCACGGTCGCTGAGAATATACGGTCTGAAGGTTCAGGGGGAATCTTCCTCGGTGATAAAGGGAGATATGATCTGCGGACCGGCGAATTGATATTATCCTCACCCGGTGAGTTTATCGGAAACGACCGGAGAATGTTTTTTGATGACCTTATTTTTAATGAGCAGACGGGTGATCTCAAAGGCAGTAATATTGTCATTAAAGGAGATACTTCTCTCAGTGGCGCGCTGTTCACAGGTTTGATGAAAGAAGGGCAATTGGTGCATTATCGTCTGGAAGGCGACCCCGTGATCGAACTTGAAGGGAATACGATCACCGGAAAGGTGCTTATCGGAGATACTTCGACAGCGGAGATGAAGGGAACTCCGATGCTGACCATACATTCGAATACCGAAACGATACAATTATTTCCCGAAGAGCTGCTATACAGTATGCCCGAGAATCGCGCTTATTGCACGAAGACAATCAGGGGTAGTGATACTTCGGGCAGAATATATTTCGCCCGCGGCCTTGAGTTGTTCAGAAATGGTGATCTGTTGATAAATAACGGCTTCACTGTTTACGGAACCGATTACCTTCTTTCGAGCATTAGCGTACGGATGGATTCCGGCACAATGACGCTTTCGGGCGACGGCCACCTTATCATCTCTCCTGAAGATGAAGCAGAATACTCCGTGTATTTTTCAACCGCTGTCCTCGACGATATATCCGCAAAGAGGGCTTTTCTGCCTTTTGCTGTTCTGGAAAGGCCGGATGAATTAGCTCGCTGTGATTCCCTTAATATCTCGTGGGCTGATACGAGGACACTCTCAGGAAGAAACCTTGAACTATATTCCGAAAAGGATAAATTCTATTTGCAGACACCCGAATTTTACGGCGAGGGCGACTTGATCTTTTTCCCGGCCGCGACCGATCTTTTCAGTATTTCGGGAACGATGGACCGGTCTTTTGACCTGGACCCTTCCCAGGTCGATCAGCAGATCAAGGCCTCCAAAGCCTATTATGACCGTTCAAGCGGAGAACTGTATGCAACCGGGGTCTTGACCAAGCAGAAGCAATGGTGGATTTATTCACGCCGGCTTCTGATAAAAGACAGCACGACCCTGTATTTGAAAGGCGCCAAGGTAACAACATGCGACAATTGGAACCCTCATTATCATTTCGCGGTTTCAGACCTGAAGATCATAAGAGAGGATAAAATGATGTTCCGTTCCGCCCTGTATTATATCGGCGGCCTTCCGATATTGTACCTTCCTTTCTATGTGCGCGACATTGATCCTGATGAGGGAATGCTCGTGACAAGGCTCGGGCGGGAAAGTTATTCCGGTTATTTCATTAAGAATAAGATACTCTTTCGCCCCGACGGTTCCACAAAATGGAAGCTGAATTTGCTTCTGGATTATATGACAGAGCGGGATCTTGGATTGGGAGTTGAGGGCAAATATAAGATTAAGAACGGCTCAGGAAAAGGGATCGTCTATTTCAACAGAGATTGGAATAATATATTTGTAAAAGACAGTTCCTATACTGATATGTATAAAGTAAATATATCCGCTCTGCAAAGGGCTTACGGCGCGCATATGAGATTGTCTCTTGACCTCAGCAATGAAAGCTATATGAATCGTTACTTTCAGGCGTATGATGATTATATTAATCAGAAAGAATTCATAAACAAAGCGAGTGTTTCCGGAGATATTTTCAAGCTCCTCCACCTTTCCGCCGCCGCTTCCTTCAGGAAATACGAATACGCGTCTTCCGAGTCCACCGAAGAGATCCTTCCTTCAATTTCTTTGAACCTAAGAAGGATCCCTATCGGACCGCTCTATTTACAAATGAACAATAATTATCTCAGGAAGAATTCGGTCGGAAGCGGAGCCTCATCCGCTGTTCTTTCAGTGAAGCCGCTGAATATGCGGATACTGACATTGAATTTTGGCGGCACCTTCGCCATGAGTTACCGACAAAATACAAAGGGTTCTCCGTATCTTACCTTCTTGCATACTCCGCTGACGATCGGCCTTTCCTCGAATGCCCACAGGATCTATGGAAGCGGAGATCTACAGATCAAACATACGGCCAATCCCTCTCTTTCATTCAGATACGACCATCCTTTTCCCATTTCTTCAGAAGCCGATTTGATAGGAACGGCGGGTTATTTTTCCTCCCCTGTAAGAAGCCTCAACTTTAGGATGAAGAATCTGATATCGTATAAGATCGGCGACCTGGTCAAAAATTTCGGCGAACTTTCTTTTTCGGGATACTATGATTTTTCTTTGAAAAAGATCCCGGGCATACAGATCTATTCTACTATTTCTCCTTATCGCCTATCCCTCTCGGCCTATTATGATCTCTTAACGGAGGAGTTGAAGTACTTCAATCTTTCGACGAGCAGAAGTTTTGGGAAATTTAACATATATACAACATTGTATAAATATACTGAATTCACGCAAACGCTGGCATTATCATATTCAGGGAAAAATTTGACTTTTCGTATAGGCTTGGGGTACAATTACTATGGAAGCAATATTGCGGAGAGATTTTACAAAAGGGATATCGACCTGTCTTTTCCGCTGCATTGCTTCGTAGTTAAATTGACATATCAACAGCAGTATATTGGAAATGCTCTTTCCTTGAACAAATTTCTCTTCTCTGTGGAGATAGGTAAATTCCCGGGTAGCGATCTGAAGATAGAAGGCGATTTTCTGAATGATATTTTAAGTGTGATGGGTAATCGAGAACCCATGCCAATATAAGGAGTGATTATGAAGAAGGCTTCCCGTCCCGGCTGGGATGAATACTTTATGCGCCTGACATATGATGTTGCCCGGCGGTCCACATGTCTGCGAAGAAGGGTTGGCGCCGTTCTGGTCAGGAATAACAGAATAATCGCTTCCGGGTATAATGGCGCTCCCAATAAATTGAAGCATTGCCTGGACCTTGGCTGTCTCAGGAATGAAATGAAAATAGAGTCAGGGACGAAGCTCGAGATCTGCCGGGGCCTGCACGCCGAACAGAACGCACTTATTCAAGCTGCGAGATTCGGAACATCTACCGATAAATGCACCTGTTATGTAACACATCACCCATGCATCATATGCGCAAAGCTTCTTATCAATGCAGGGGTTGAAAGGATCGTCTATTCAGAGGATTACCCTGATAAAGAGGGGTTGTCGTCAAGCTTTCTAAGGGAAGCGGGAGTTAAAGTTGAACAATATGAACAAAGTAGCGGCCTTTAGTATTTTTTTGCTTCTTGTCACGGGATGTTCTTTTGATGTCAAAGATGTACCGCCTGTAAATCCGGAAATGAAAAGTGAACTTATATACACTTCGGACCTTCCTATAAGGGTCTTTACCGGCTGCGGCGATGCCGCCGTCATTGTTGATGACGGGGTCAAATATCTCTCTTCCGGGAAAACGGAAGATATAAGTTTCAGTGTCAATGCCGTTGCTTCGCAGATCTACAAAATTAAGTGTATTAGAAGTAAATTCTATATCTGTACCTTTTCAGGACTTTTCGAGATCGACCCTTCCCAAAAGGAGATCAATGGCTATTTTACATCAAATCAAACCGTATCTTCTGACCGTGTGAACGATATATGCGGAAATGACGATATTCTCTTTGCCGCGACCGATAACGGGCTTACCGTGCATACATTGAATCCAGCATTGAATATACAATATGAGAAATACAAAGGGATACGCACGATCGATTCATGGTATTCGCTTGATACGGAGAATTCTCCGATCTCGGACAATGAATGTCACAAGTGTGAGCTTATCGGCAATCTTCTTTGTATCGTTACCGAAAGTGCGGTTACCATTTATGATCTTGAATTGGATACGGTTGAAAACTATTCCTATGGTGACTTCTTTGACGGCTTCAAGGTTACGGCCGTCCACTCTATAAACGGAAGAATATTCTTTGCCACATATAACGGACTGTACTCTTATGACAGCAGCACACGATCATGGGAAGATTACCCGTCCTCTGGAATGGTGACAGATCTGCGCATAGATCAACTGGCGTCTTCGGGCGATAATCTATATGTTATGACCCCTTCGCAAGTATATTCCTTCAACACTTTTTCCGGAATATTCGAGGTTATTGTATCTCTCTCAGAATTGCCGGGCAGCAGTTTTACCTCCATTGTTTCCAAGGATGATGAGCTCTTTCTGGGGACTTCCGCCGGCCTTATTTCCATCAGCGGCCCCGCAGGCGTTTTGAATAAAATATGGAACGGTTGTGTGAATGAGGTTAAGATCGGTGAAGGAGGGGTATTGACGGTGATCAGTGAAAAAGAGATATTTATCTTTAATTAGAGTATTACTTATCTTGGCGGCATTTCTTTCAATGCTGCATTTTTCCTTCTTCAATACAGAGGATGGAAGGCCCTTGGGGAATGTTGTTCTGAATAAATGGCTATCAGCACCGAATTACAATGCTACTGCGGATATCAAAGGCTTCCCTGTACAATACTCCATATTAGCGGCAAAGATAGTAACTCTTTGCGGAGCCGGCCTTGTGAGAGTGCTTATTCCCTTACTTTTAATGGTTTCTCTGCTCGCCTTTCTGCTGATCAAAAAAGACGATGAGGCCTTGCTGATCTCTTTGCCGTTTATCCTTGTGATAGGATATTTTGGTAATTGGAATCTATCTTCATTGGGGTTGATATTTCTGCTGTCCGAGTGGCTATATGCCAAAAATGGAAAGATCATCGGCACTCTTGTATTTGGAATACTGGCAGTAAATGTAACACCCTTTGCCTTTCCGTTCGCGATGTATATCTTTTGCAGATCAGGAGCAAAAGCCTGGTTTCTTCCTCTGCTTTTTCCGATACAATTTTACCTTTCTCCGTTTCTTGGATTCTACTATCAGCCGTCTTTGTTCTATTATTTGACATGGTCTCCTTTTAGTATCGTTTCCATTCTGCTTGCTCCCGCCTATGTCCTTGCAAGGACATTAGGAAAAAAGAGCAACATCCGGGTATATGCTCTGCTGTTGATATCAATTCTGGAGCCGCTTACACTGCCATTTGTTTTTATTCTTTTGATCACTGAAGAATTGATCTCTTTTCGCCCAAAACTCATTTTTGCCGTATTGTCAATACTATTGATAATGGTTTTCTGGAACGGCGTTCCTCTGGGCAGAGGAAAGGTCCACCGACGAAATTCTCCTGACCTGTTTATCTATGGGGATCTTGTAACCCTGTATAAAATGCCACATTACGGTCGGATCTTCAACTTTCCGGTGAACGGCCCTGCTCTGGATGCGGTTCTTTTCCCTAGGTTTCAAGCTGCAAGGATCCCTTTCTCGCGGCAAAGTATCTCTTTTACGGATCAATTGTCAGAAATACTTACAGCGGAAGGTAAGATGTGGGCACGGAAAGACACGGGCGTTATCGTTCTTCCCATCAGTATGATCTTCAACCGCTCATCACTTTTTTATAAATTGTCATCTTCAAACAATTGGCTGCTTACCTATATGGACGGGGATATGATCGTCCTGGACAGAGATCCCGATCTTCACATAGTAATGTTCAGGGGGCCTTATCTCTTACAGATGCTCTTAAGGGGCGAAACGCTTGCTCCCTATGAAAAGGAAGAGATCTGGGAATATGTTGAATCTCTGGGAAGGGATTACAGGGATGAAAAAACATTTGCGCTATCTTATCTGACAGCCGTCCTCTTAGAAAATCGATTTATACAAGAAGGTATAAAGAAGCAGATGGGGGAGTACGGCGGCCGGAGGTTGAATATGGTAATGGCAATGACCGATCCGGAGAAATTGCCAGCCGCGCTAGCGGCCGACCCGTATAATCCGGATCTGTGGAAACTTGCGGGTGAGGTCAAGGGCGGGCCGCTGTTCTTCGGTATAGAAAAGATACTGAGATGCGGCGGAAAGGAGTTCTGAGCAGTGGGTGATAAGGAAAAATTAAAGCTATTTCTTACAAGAAAGAGCGTGAGAAAATATAAAGAAGATCTAATTGACAGAGAAATGATCGGCTCTATACTCGAGGCGGCCCGCTGGGCCCCGTCGGCGCGGAATCGTCAACCTTGGGAATTCATTATTATCGATGATCCTGAATTGAAAGGCAAGGCCGTCAAGGCCACGGGGATCAATACCAATATCGGTTTCCTCAATTCTGCGCCTGTGCTCATCGTGGGATTGGCCGACAAAAAAAAGAATCTGAGGTTCAATGGCATAGATTATTATCTAGTCGATTTTGCCATTGCCATGGAGCATTTGATACTGGCGGCATGGGAGTATGGACTTGGCACCTGCTGGGTTGCGTGGTTCTCTTGCAAAAAACTGAGATCCCTTCTTTCTATTCCAAAAAGATTTGAGATCGTTGCGATCTCTCCACTTGGCTATCCTTCGGATTCCTCCCCGGGAATGATGGAAAAGATCTCTAAGTTAAGCGTTGGCTCAAAGAATCGAAAAGAGCAGAAGGATTTTGTGTTTTTCAACGGGTATGGGAGATGATCGATCCGCTGAGATTCCTTCTTCAAAGACACGGCTTTATACATAATCTCGTTTCACGGGTGGAATTCGGAAAAAAGTATTCAGCGATGATGCTAAAGGACGGTTCCATCGGTGTTTGCGCAAACCCCGGCGGCGCACTCTCCGTAGATCACAGCTCTTCCCTTTTTCCAGATATTGATAATCTTGCCGACCGTATTATTTACAATTGCTATGTCAATGCGATCTCTAATATCGACAGTCCTCATCTTTCTCATATGGACATCTTTGAAGCCATTGATTTCTCTTCTTTTGACTGTATTGTCATGATCGGCCTGTTCAGGCCTCTCGTCCGTAAATTTAATTCAGAGGATATTCCTTTGTCGGTCTTTGACAGAGACCCCATGAAATCCGATAGCTTCTCCGTAGAGGAAGAATTCGCGTCTCTGGAAAAAGCTGATTGTGTGATAATGACCGCCACGGCGGTCTCTAACGGAAGCTATGTTTCACTATTAGAACATATTTCGGAAGCTGCTTCTATCTATCTGCTCGGGCCATCCGCCACGAACGATACTGAATTGATGAGAAAGTATCGGATAAACGGGATCTTCTCGTCAGTTTTTGAAAAAAACGATATGAAAATACTTGATATCATTTCCCGCGGGGGAGGAACCAAAGAATTCCAGCCCCACGGAAAAAAAACAATATTATTTTCGGATCAGGTATAATCCTTTAAGAGTCCTGTCCGTTCATTGAATTCATTGATCTCTTCATCCCACTTTTCATAGGAATGGAATTGCCTGGTCCAGTAATTATCATCATACCACTGGTCATTAAGTTCTTCCACATCCTTGCCCTGCTGCTCGATCCATGTGAAATATTTAAGATTATGCATTCGCTTCTTATCATAATAGGAAAGTTCCAGCATATGCTCGGTCTCAAGGCCGGTGAGGTATCTGGACATATCGGCCGATGCCTGCAGTGCAGTGTATTCTCCGTTGTTCTCATTTTCCTCTTTTAATCTGGATCCGTACATATCCATGGAATCGGTGCAAACGGTGAAGATAATATCTTTTTCGGTCATCTCATAATATTTTGCCATCTTGATCGCTCCTTGAACATTTGCGATAGAGGAGATGCCGAGAAGATGCAATTTGTCCAGGACCTCCTGACTTGTGCCGATTTCCCTCAGCAGGTCATGTCCTGCCTTTTCATTGAAGAGCCTCATCAAAGCGATAGAGGCATTATCGTCGATATCCACTACCATATCCATGTTCTTTACATTGTGTATCCACGGAACATGCTTGTCCCCGATACCTTCGATGCGATGTCCTCCGAAGCCGTTATAAAGCAATGTAGGGCATTGAAGCGCTTCACCTGCTCCGACCTTTATAGTGGGGAATTTCTCTCTCAGGTATTCTGCGCTTCCCAGGGTTCCTGCCGAGCCCTGTGTCAGGAAAATGGCGGATAGTCTGGAATCCTCGCCTTTGATCGTATTGAAGACCTCTTCCATGGCAGAACCGGTAGCGACATAATGCCATATCGCATTGCCGATCTCATCGAATTGATTTAGAATAATGATATCCGTGCCTCTCTCTCTAGTGAGCTCGTGGCATTTATCATAGATCTCTTTTACATTGCTTTCGCATCCGGGGGTGGCGAATATCTCCGCGCCGACCTTCTCAAGCCAGTCAAATCTCTCTCTTGACATTCCTTCGGGAAGGATCGCTATTGAAGGGCATGCCAGAAGATAAGAATCATATGCTCCGCCTCTGCAATAATTGCCGGTTGACGGCCATACCGCTTTCTGGGTGGTGGGATCGAATTCTCCGGTGACAAGGCGGGATATAAGCGGACCGAATGTAGCACCCACTTTATGGCTCCCGGTGGGAAAATACTTGCCGACGAGGCCTATAATACGGGCTTTTACGCCGGACAGCTCACTTGGGAATTCAATAAAATTTACATCCCCGAATCCGCCGCCGGACTCTATCGGCTCGTTCTTCCAGGTGAGTCTGAACAGATTTCGCGAATTCAGGTCCCATAGACCGATCTTTTTCAAATCATCCTTGATCCCCTCAGGTATCTTCTCGGGGTCTCTTAATTGTTCATAAGTAGGAAGGATAATATTTCTTTCCCTGCAGCGTTTGATCGTGTTTTCAAGTACCTTTTCTTTTGAGGTCATTACTTCAATCTCCTTTGGACTCTTAAGCCCTGAAGGATATTTTAGCACTTAAAACAAGCAAAATCAAGGCAATGGTACCTGCAATGGTACCTGCAATGGTACCTGGTCTTTACTTTTTACTTTTTACTAAAAATAATATACAATATAGCATGATAAGGCCACTTCGCATTGAATATCCCGGTGCATTGTATCATGTAATGAGTCATGGTACGGGTATTTTGTGGCTTTACAAAGATACTCATAATTTCAAGAACTTCATAGAATTATTGGAGAAGGTGAAGTTTAAATATGGATTTGTATTTCATACCTTCATTCTGATGAAAAATCATTACCATATCCTCTTAGAAACCCCTCTGGGGAATCTAAGCAGAGGAATGTTATATTTTAACAGGGAGCTGGCTCGAGCCTATAATAGATATCATAAGCGAAGTGGTGCAGTATTAAAGGCTCGTTACAAAGCTATATTGATCGAAAGGGAAAGTTATTATAAAAATGTATTCCGATATATTAATCAAAACGCGACAAGAAAATTGTTGGTCAAAAAGGTTCAAGATTACAAAGGCGGACCCTGGTACTATCTGAATTCGAAAGGGACTGAAATATTATCTGAAAAGATCATGAAAACTATCTCATGGGATTCCCTTCAAGATTTCCTTGGCTTCACTGATGTCAATAAAGTATTGAATTGGCTCAATGAGAAAGAGGAACCATCTTTCAGGGATGATCAAAATTATAAATATTTCCTTGGTTCGGCAATATGGGTGAATGCTATCAGGGATAAATATATTCAAGATTCCCTAATTACCAAGGATATTGAAGAGGCAGGGAAACTGAGAAGAGATAGTAGTAATATATGGAAGATGTTCAAGGAATTGAGAAAACATAAAGAGCATAAGCGATATAAGGACATTGTCATCTATCTATTGAATAAATATTGTGATATGACACAAAGCGAAATCGCAATAAAAGTTGGGATCAAGAACGGCAATGCAGTTGGACAGCGGCTTTACAAGTTTAAAAGGCGTTTGCGGCTGGATAACGATCTGGCTCAAGAGGTAATGGGAATTGAAAACGAGAAAAGTAAAAAGTAAAGACCAGGTACCTTTGTATTGCAAAATTAAAGAAATATAGATATAATAAAAAAGCAAGGAGAAAACGTGCAGGAGATAGGATATCAGAAAGTACAAAAACATATAATTTCCGGTCAACTCGCGATGTGGCTGACACCTGTACTTCTTATTATTTCCCTTCTATTTTACGGTTGTGCCGACCCTTTTGGGAAGTATTTTCTAATGGTAACGGCCATCATTTGGGC
>JAIVYW010000013.1:0-10754 GCA_048635215.1 Candidatus Atribacteria bacterium | reverse complement strand
ATTATATACTTCGGCAACATTGAACATGCCGAAGTCCGCCCAGAAAACATTCAGGTTTGGGTCTATGGAAAGTGCTCCGGCGAGAGTGGCGACATTGTGTTCCATAACCCCGGATTGTATGAACTTGCCGGGTTTGCTCTTTGCGAAACTCCCTGTTTTGACAGAAGAGCCCAGATCACAGTCGAAGACCACTATATTGGAATTCTTTTCCGCCGCGTCCAGATATTTCCCCCAGCTTCCCCGAAGGTCCATTTTATCTGTCCAGAATGCCTTCTCGGGCGGGACAAAATCCTTCCTTTGACCATGCTCCTTGATCGGAAATTCGGTCCACTTCGGATTTTCTCTCATTTCTCTGTATCTATTGCAGTCACTCTGTGTGTTCAAGTGTTCGCAGGCTTTTATGTATTCATTATGATCCAGTGTTTTACCGTGATATTCCGGAGTCCCTTCCATAAAAGGTATCCCATGTCCCATAACTGTTTCCGCTACAATACAGTAGGGAGCGTTGGGGTCGTTTTTCGCTACGCTGACCGCATCATTGATCTCAGGCATATTGTGCCCGTTGACCTCAATGACCTTCCATCCGTCCGCCAGGTAATTAGCCGGAATATTTACATTCATAACATCTTCCGTCATTCCGCTTATCTGAATGTGATTGCGGTCGATCAAGGCGATGATATTGTTTAATTTGTGATGAACGGCGAACTTCCTTGCCTCGGAAGTCTGCCCCTTGGCCTGTTCAGCATCTCCCATAATGCAGAAAACGCTTTTTCCGGTATCGTGAAGTTTTTCATCCAATGCGAAGCCGCAGGCCGCGGACAAGCCCTGCCCCAGATTTCCCGTTGACCAGGGTATTCCAGGAATATGGCTTTCGATATGGCCTTCATAGGGAGAGCCTGCGAGGCGGAAATACGCGATCGCCTCTTCCAATGGGATGATCTCCAAATGTCCCAGCACAGTGTATACACCGGGCGCTATATGCCCGTTGGATACAATTACTTTCTCCCGCGGTGCCTCATCGGTTTCGCCCCAGCCTGCAGAAATGTATGCTGAGAAAAGTAATTCCAGCGAGGAAAGTGATCCTCCCGGATGGCCGGACTTGGATATGGATGTCATTGTGAGTATGTCTTTCATTGCGGCTTTCAAGTCGATCTGTTCAATTCTCATAAATGCTCCTAGGGTCAATTTAAATTATACAAAAAAAGTCACAAATAGTAAAATTTTTTGCATATTTTGGCCCGCGGTATGCCGCTGAATTTTTTGCCACATGCTTAAATCTTTTTTAGTTATGCACAGTCATGAGAATATTTTAAACACCACAACTTCTGTATTCATCGCGGTAAATCGATGTTGTTCACAAATATGCGGGAAGTTTCCACAGGTTTTCCACAGTTTTTCTATCTTCCAATATATTGAACTTTAAGTGATACCGGAAAAAATACTGCCGATTTATTTTTGTCGAGCATAAAATTATATACGACAGCACATTATTGAAAAATAGTTTATATTGGGGAAAATATTTTTTAATCTCAACCTTGCATTTAAAGAAAGTAAAGGGTATGTTTTTACGGGCCTAAGAATTTCCATTACCCCGGATTCGGGGTTTGATTTCTGCGGCCATTTTGATATAATAGCGACTCTATGAAAAATAAAAAAGTTTGGTCCTTAATCAAGAACGGCATAATCGAAAAGATCGGAGAGAAGCAGTTCAATGTCTGGTTCCAAACCGTGCAATTGCTCTCGGCATCGGAGAAAAAAGTCATATTCGGAATAGATACACCATTCAAGAGAGATTGGGTGCTGAATAATTATGAAGAGGCGATAAGCTCTTGTTTGACCGATGTATTCGAGAAGGACACCAAGTTCGAATTCCAGATCGAGAGAACGCTGGAAAAGCAGGATAGTGCACCCGCTGTTTCCGAGCTTATCAAGGGTATCCGATACGGAGATGAGCAGGAATTCTATCTTAATCCCGATTACACCTTCAGCAAGTTGGCGGTCGGCACTTTTAACGAGATCGCCTATTCCTATGCCAAACATCTCGCGGAGAATGTGTCTGATAATGTGATCAACCCATTGTTCATATATGGTGGTGTGGGGCTCGGAAAAACACATATCATACAAGCGTTGGGTAATTATGTAAGGGGAAAGTACAGAGGAACCAAGGTCGGTTATACGAGTATGGACGGATTCCTCAATGATATGGCGCGCGCGATACAGAATAAAGCGATGATCCCCTTCAGAGAGCGTTATGAAAGTCTGGATATGCTTCTGGTGGATGATGTGCAGTTCATTGCGGGAAAACCCGGAATGCAGGAAAGGTTCTTTCACATATTTAATGAGCTGTATAATCGCGGGAAGGTCATTGTCCTTACTTCCGATAAGATGATAAATGAGATCCAGGATATTGAGGAGCGGCTTGTTTCCAGATTTTCTTCAGGACAATCCGTAGAGATCACATATACTACCGAAGTTGATCGCGTCGCTATCCTGAGAAAGAGGATGGTCGATTATAAGTTATTTCTTTCGGATGACTTGGTGTACTATCTCGCGGGCCAATTGACGGGAAATGTCAGGGATCTTATCACCGCATTGAAAAGGATAAGCATGAAACAGAAGATCGAGGGCAAGCAATTTTCTGACGATCAGATCAAATCCCTATTGAGTTCGCTTATCCCTCAAACTGTGCTGAATATTGATTCGATAATGACGCAAACCTCCGCATTCTTTGATATCCGGCTTTCGGAAATAACCTCCACAAGACGCACAAAGAATGTTCTTATTCCACGGCAGGTCGCCATGTATTTTATGAAAAAACTCTTGAAGCTGTCCTATCCGTCTATCGCGAATGAATTCGGTGGAAAGGACCACACCACAGTATTGAACGCCGTAAGAAAGATCGATAAACTCAGAATAACAGATTCTGATTTCAAATTAAAACTTGAAAGATTGAAGAATAAGATATACTCCGGAAGATAGTGTTCGGATCCATGAAACAGATAAATACCCTCAGCAAGTCAAATGCAGCAGCGCGATGGGTTTATGCCCCCGCTCCACTGCTTCATTGTATAATTTGGTGATGCTGCCCGTTTCTCCATGAAAAAAAATTAGGTCATTTATTTTTACCCACTCCAGAAACTCCTTGTCCAGCTTGACCTTCTTTGAAGTCCCGCATCCGCAGAGCAGATATCCCGAGTTCAGGATCATTTCCTTATAACGCTCAATATCTTCTTTTAATAGTCTGTGCACCTTTTTCCTTCTCCAGTCCTTGATCACTTTTTCCGGAGAGATTATCAGATCATTTGTGTAAACGATACCGTCAATTTCGATTTTTCCATGTTCAAAATAATTTATCTTCATCATCTCTCCTATAGGATAAAGAACATCAGCATCTCTCCCACCTTCGCTCCGTCCCTCCGGTAAGAGAAAAATTTCTCGTCCTGCATGTATGTATTATACCTTTCAAAATAGATATTGGCAACTTTGAATTCGATCAATTGAAAGACAGCGCCTTTGACAAGAGATACTCGAGTGTGCTGTTCCATAAATACCATCAGCCATTGTTAACGTATTTATAAATCAGAACACAGGTCGTAAAGGCAGATACGAAAGGAGTATCAAGGAAAATCAGCGAGCCGTTACCAGCAGTTCGGAAGAACTCCGGAGATGCTTTTATCATCCAGGAAAGCCTCCTTTATTTTTCTTGTGACCCGGGAAGTATTCACATCAATGAAAATATACCCTGAAGAGGTCTTTTGTTCGTCCCCGGATGAAAATTGGATCTCGAGATTTTCATAATACCCCTCATATCCGCTTAGCGCCATCTTTAAGATCTTTTCTAATTTCTTCTGTGCCTTTCTGCGGTCTGTTTTCTGCTCTAAAGAGAAATAGATCTTTGTCTTCCATTTCTTTGCATTATGGTCGGTTGCCCATCTGATCGGGATCGCTTTTGCACCAGCGGTAACGCAGTTCTCCTTGTGTATTATCATTCCGTCCTTGGATCTGATCCCGACTATCGGCTCTCCATGCAGCGGGCTGCAGCAAAGTGCCAATTTGAAATCAACGATCTCTTCACCGGTCTTTGGCACCACAACCTTATACATGGCCGTTAAAGGGAGCTTTGTTTTTACGGGGTCCTTTTTGATCTTCTTCAGGTCAGCGGGATAAATATCCTTGTAAATGCTTTTAACAACGGAGTATATTGGCGAATTTCTCCCTTTTTTCTCGAGATCGGCAATGGACCGCGACAGCGCATTCCCGATTTCTTCGGAGTTATAATAATGATACAGCCAGTTCTTAATTGACTTAAAGGCATCATGTGTTCTCACCTGTAAGAGCCAGTCGATCGCGGGATGTGTTTCCGGATCCACTATGATCTCGATCCGGTCACCGTCATGCAGTATTTCTTCAGGGGAAACGATCAATTCACCGAGAATCTCAGCCCTGTTGATCTTGGCTTGTTTGCAATGATATCCGATGTCGGAGTGAATACGGTATGCGAGATCGAGAACAGTTGAGCCGTAGGGAAGGGTGATCTTGTCGCCGGCGGGAGTGAGGACATTAATATCAAGGATCTCGGGATTCAATCTTCTGGATTTCAGAACATTCTCAAGTATCTCATACACCTTTCCGATATCCTGGAATTGATAGGAATGAAATTCCCACCCCTTGTAAAGGGGGTGAGCCGCCGGCCCGTATTCATTATAGGCCTCCATCTCATCCGTTTTTATCTGCAATTCTATCCAGATCTTCAATTTAGGATCCTGAATATCCAGATGAATTGATTTATATCCGTTGTTCTTCGGATTCTTAATGTAATCCTTTACTCTGATGAATGTCGGAAATATCTTCTGTATAGCTTCCAGCGCCTGATAACATTCGATCTCTCTGTCGACAATGATCTTGATCCCGAAAAGATCGTAGATCAGATCGATGGAGGTCGCGACCTTCTGCATTTTTTTATGTATGCCGTAAAGGCTTTTCTCGCGGTACTTGAAATTCATGATCTTTATCTTTCTCTTTTTTAATTCCCTTGAGATCTTCTTAATGATATTTCCCTTGATATACGCTTCCGAGTTGGTCCCTTTGAATTTCTCGCTCTTGAAATTGTAGAATTCCTCGTAAACCAGATGGGCGAATTCACCGTATTGGATCTTGAAAGCGAGGTTTTCCAAGTACATCTTCACTTTCCACATATTCAAGGCATCCGCGATGGGGATGTATATGTCGAAAGTCTCTTTTGTTTTTACTATTTTCTGTATATTCGGCGTCGCTCTGATGGTCTCTATATTGTCTATACGGTCCATGAATTTTATTAAAATGATCCTGATATCTTTTTGTGCAAAAAGGATCAGCTTGATCAGGGAAGTCGCTTCTTTTACCATCTTCGAGACATCTTCTTCGGCGAATTTATATTTTGTAAGGCCGTCCACCAGATAAGCGACATTGTAGCCGAACTTCTTTCTGACCTCGTCAATAGAGACCTTGGAATCTTCCACGACATCATGCAAAAGCGCCGCCATTATCATCTCTTTGTCGTATATCTTGTAATAAGTAACGCATTTAATAGCCACCCTGATCGAGTGAAGCGCTGCGGGATGATAGTCCATGCGGTGTTTGGGGCCGAGGAATTTTAAAAGAAACTGCACCGCCATTGCGATCTGTTCATTATCGCTTTTTGTAAGGACTATTCCCCTCATATTCTGAATGGTGTCGATAAGGATCTTTTTTACCTTGTCTAACTTAAATACCTCGGATGGCTTCCCAAGCTCCTTGTTCATCGGCATTATCCCTGTAAAAACAGATCTAACTGTTCTTCCCATGAGGGGAGGTTTCTTTTCAGGGCCATGCTCAGTTTTTGATTGATCAGAGATGTCGCCCGTGGGCGCAATGCGGGGCGTTTCAGAGCGGTTGATCCGATCGCGCTGAGTTCAAATTTCAGCCCGAGCTTTTCTTTTAGTTTTCTTGCGAACTCATATCTTGTTATGTTTGCGGATGAAGTAAGATTGTAAATGCCCCGAGGGATACTTTTTTCAATAGACTCCAGGATGATCTCCGCCGCCCAGAAAGAAAATGTGGGATCTCCCCATTGATCATCGATGATCTTCAGATGTTCTCCGTCGAACTCCCGGATCATATCGAACAATGTTTTTCTTCTCTTTCCGATAAGCCAAGCCACCCTGAATATCAGCATATCTTCCGCTGCTTCTTGTATGAATTCTTCCGCCATTACCTTGGTGTAGCCGTAGAAATTGGCTGCATTCCGAGGGTCTTCTTCCGAATAAGGCCTGTCGGAAGTCCCGTTGAATACATAATCAGTGGAGATATGCACAAAGAGAATATTTTTCTCCTTGGCCGCCTTGGCGATCTCCCTGACGGCGTACGCATTGATCTGCATTGCTTTTTCTTTGTGCAATTCAGCGTCATCCACATTGGTCATAGCGGCGGAATTGATAATAATATCGGGCGAAATTCTCTCAATGAATTCCGCGGCGATCCCCGGTTTCAGAAGATCACATTCCGATGATGAGGGCGCAATTATATTGAATCGGCCTTCCGCCTTTTTGCGGATATCATTTCCCAGAAGTCCGTTTGATCCGAATAGAAGTATTGTATTCATCCTTTATTATAATGATTACTGCGATTATTTCAAGCATTGGCATCGTATTCTGGAAGATGATAGGTTACTCAGCAAGTGTGAAGCATTAAGAAGTGTGAAGTCTGAAGTGTGAGGTGTAAAGTAAAGAAGAAATGAAGAAGAGGAGGATAATAAGATGATAGGCTAAGAGAACTAGGTGGACGATTATATTTTACAAATTCCTGAAAAACCTGTATATTCTAATTGTGGATGAGATGAGAAGTAAATGAGGAAATTAATACCCCGCTTCATACTGGATCAGTACAAAAGAGATAATGTCGAGGGAG
This sequence comes from Candidatus Atribacteria bacterium, assembly GCA_048635215.1. GTDB lineage: Bacteria > AUK180 > AUK180 > AUK180 > AUK180 > JAGLWT01. Next base: position 3,830 of record JAIVYW010000013.1, on the reverse strand, counting down.
AATTTGATGCGGCGGTAATATTCGCGGATATTTCAGGATTTACAGCAATGACAGAGGCCCTTCTAAAGCAAGGCCGCAACGGCGCGGAATTCCTTTCTCAAGTCATCAACAGTGTTTTTACGAAATTAATGAAGGTGGTGTATGATCATGGCGGATTCATTTCCGAGTTCGCCGGCGACGCGTTCACCGCGATCTTCCCTCTTCCGTGCAAAGGGGATCTATCAAAGATCTGCAAGAGCATCAATGAAGAAATGATAAGAAGCAAAGAGCAATCCTTTGAGGGCCATGGTTTTTTGTTGAAGATAAAACAAGGCGCGGCCGCCGGCAGAGTGAACTGGAGAATATTTGGCGGCAAGGATAGCGCGTCATATTCCTTTTTCGGAGATCCAATACGAAAGGCCTGTGAACTTCAGACGAAATGTTCTCCCGGCGAGTTCCGCATTCAAAAAGGCGCGGCAGATATAAAATGTAAAATAGCATATCAAAAGGACAAGAATTTCTCCACACCTTATGAGATACAGCGGATCTTCATCCCGCCTAAGATAATGGCGTTAAAAGTTAAAGGCGAGTTTCGCCATGTGATAACCGCATTTATCGGCCTTGATTCAGGGAAAACGATCGATTCGATCTTTGATACCGCGCAAAATATAAAGGAATTGATACAGAGCTACGGAGGCTATTTCAATGGATTGTTCTTTAATGATAAGGGTCCGCACATACTTGCGGTTTTCGGCGCCCCCTCCGCCTATGAGCAGGATGTCGTGAATGTGGGAACAATGGCCTTGAAGGCCTCGAAAGATTTCGGAGTTGATATCGGCCTTGCTTCGGGGCTGGCATTCTGCGGCTTTGTGGGAAGCGCCCGCCGCTCGGCATATACAGTCCTGGGTGATACAGCGAACCTTTCGGCGCGGATAATGTCCTTGTCCAAAGGCAATATACTGCTTCCACAATCCGCCCTGAAATACTTTAATCCCATATTTGACACAAAATATTTTAAAAGCGTGGATTTCAAAGGAAAAGAAGGGAAATACCGTATCTCTAAGTTGACGCGGATAAAAAAAGACTTGGGCAGCGCGGTATCCGACACACGGTTTTTCGGCAGAGAATCTGAATTAAAGCAATTGCAGAAGCATATTCTTTTTTCAACGGCAAAGGGGTATTATTCTCCTTTTTTTATTTCCGGGCCCGCCGGTATCGGAAAGACAACTCTTTGGATGAAAGCCGTTACGGATAGCGGCTACAGGCATCTTGTGATAAGGGGAAATGAAATGGGAGCAAAAGGCCTGGTCCCGTTTTCCGAAGCAATAAAGAGCTTCATTGGAATTAGAATGGAAAATAGCCCTGAAGAAAGATTAGAAATATTTAATTCCTATTTTTCAATACTGAGAGAAAAGACCGGTACCAATCATTTATGGGAAGAATTCCCACATCTTCAGGGTTTCTTGGAGTTTTTTCTGTCACTTGGCGACGGCGGCAGATCCGTTTCCGGGCTTTCTCCCGAAATGCGGCACAAAGCGATCGGAATGGCCATCAAGACATTCTGTAAGATCATATCACGAAGCGAAGGGATGATTTTGATATGTGAAGATGTCAGCTGGTACTCTGAAGAATCACGCGCTATGGCCAATAACCTTACGGTAAATATGCAGAATGAAAAATTCGCCCTTATTATGGCATCGAGGGATGGGACGGATTTTAACGCTCTGCGCGAAGAATTATATGAAGAAATAAAACTTTTGCCTTTTTCCAAAGAAGAACTTCGCGGCCTGCTCTCTCAGATCATCGGAGGAGAGTTGTCTCTGCCGATGGTTGAGAAAATATCCAAAAAAAGCAGGGGGAATCCGCTTTTCGCAAAGCAATTGGCAGCCTTCATAAAGGAAAATTCCCTGATGGTGAAGCGTGGGAACAGGATGTTTTTAAAAAACGATCTGAAGGATCTGCCCAATGACCTTAACCATCTGCTTATTTCCCGCATTGATTCATTGCCCATGAGATTGAACCGGCTTGTGAAAATAGCGTCCATACTGGGCCCCACATTCAGCATCGGACTTCTAAGAGAGATATCCGGAAGATCGGAAAATATTTCTGTGGTCGTCACAGAAGGTGAGGCGGCAGGGATCTGGACATTTAATTCCGATACGGATGAGATAGGATTTGTTTCCGGTATGCTCAGAGAAAGTGCGTATTCTCTTCAATTAGGCGATGAAAGAAAGTCCCTGCACCGCAAGACCGCCAATGCCTTGTTCCGTTTATTCGGTCTTGAAGACGCCTATCTTCCCGAAATGGCGCGTCATTATTTTTTGAGCGGAAATATTTCAAAGAGCAAAGAGCTACTGCCGAAGGCAATCACCTATCTGAGGGATAATTTTAGAAATATGGAAGCATTGGAAACGATAAGTATGCTGCAGAAAATTGAAAAAGGAAAAAGAAGATCCCTTGAATTGGAGATAGAGTACCTTATAGTAATGACTGCCGCCGGTGCATGGCGCAAAGCCCTTCCGATATGCAGGCAAACCCTTTTGAATGCGCTGCGGACGGGTGAAAAAAAACCGCTCAATGCAGTACGGATCATTCTTGGCCAGGTGCTTATGTATCTGGGTGAATATGAGCAAGCGCTAAAAGAAGTGGCGCAGGCAAGGGCGTATTTTCTCAAGGTAAAAAATTATGACGATCTGATTTTATCCCACCGTATCACGAGTTTGATCCAATATTACCTATTGGATTTTTCCGCTGCCAAGGAGCCGCTGAAAACGGCCCTTGCGCTTACTTCGCGGCTTCCCCTTAAGAGCCGCAAGAAGGAGCGAAGCGCTCTATATGTCAATAAAGGATTGATCTTTCTGAAGGAAGGCAAGATCAGCAGAGCTATGATCCAGTATCAGAAGGCATTGGACATCGCCTGCGCCCTCTCGGCGATCGATGCCGAGAGCATCGCATTGGGGAATGTGGGTACCATTCATTATATGCGGGGAAATATATCTTTGGCGGAGGAGTATTTTGAAAAGGCTCTGGTGTTAGCGACACAGGTCGGCGCTCAGAAGAATGTTTCCGTCATGTCTTTGAATTTGGGTAGTGTATATTTTCGCCAAGGAGACTATGATAAGGCCCTGAAGACCTTTGAAAGGACCAGAGACAGCGCTCTTGAGATCGGAAATGTCAGGACTTTGATGAAGGCGGTCGGGAATATCGGTACAATATATGCGATGAAAAAGGACTATCTAAAGGCGATCGAGACCTATAAGAAGAAATTGATCCTGGTAGAAAAACTGGAAGATTCCGAGGGGTTGTGCTATACATTTGGGAATATCGCTGAAGCGTATAATCTTATTGATCAAAAAGCAGATGCCGAAGAAAATTTCATCAAGGCCATAGAAACGGCGCAGAAACTAAAACTCGAATTTAATATCATGTACCATATGAGCGCATACGGCCAATATCTGATCACGAACAGCAGGTTGCCGGAAGCTGCTGATCTGGTAAAACGGGCCTACTCTATAAGCTGGAAATATGAAAGAAATGAGGATGCGTTCTATGCGAGAATGATCTATGGCCTGTACCTTTACCGGGTGAAGCGCAATAGTGGTGTTGAAGTGTTCAGATCATTGAAAACAAATGCTACAGAACTGGAGCAAAAGCGCTTCGAACAATTTATGATCGACTTTGAAATAGTATTGGACGACGACTGATCTCTTTGGCATGGATCTTTGCCGTTCCGGCATTTTACTTATTTATAAACGAACCATTTTCCGAAAAGCGGTGTTTTTACATCGATCGCTTTCTGCGGGCACATCTCCTGACAGCAATAGCATCTGATGCATTTGCCGTAATCATAT
>JAIVYW010000012.1:0-11672 GCA_048635215.1 Candidatus Atribacteria bacterium | reverse complement strand
GTCCGGGCGGGCTCTTATCAATGTCTCTGCGGAAATGATAGCATAGCGCCCTTTGGACACTTTCGATACATTCTCCATACCGGAAGCAGAGATCAGCTCACCTATAAATGTTTCCGGCCCGCATGAGTAATACGGCCTCGACCAGAGAAGAAGTATCACCTTTAACGGACGGCTAAGTGTAAAAGACGAGACCGTTCTGTCAATTTGAAGAACGATCTCCCGTGCCTTTGTTTCGCTATCTGTGATCGTTCCCAATTCCATATAGGCGGATCTCAATTCTTCGACAGAGGAGATATAAACGCGTTTACCATTCAGGCCAAGATCCTTCAATTTCTTCCCTAAGGGTTCTTGAATAATTCCCGTATAGAAAACCAAGCGGGGCTTCAGCCTAAGGACCTCTTCCAGTTCAGGAATGGCAAAGGTGCCGACATTGGCGGCAAAGGTGTTTTCCGCGGACACTGTACCTATGATCTGTTCTTTTTCCCCCAGGTCAATAAGCATTCTTGTAATATTAGGAGCAAGTGATACAATACCGCCCGAATAGACCACAACTGCTGAAATGAGAATAAGGATTATCGGCAATCTCTTCATAGAGAAAACTCAGCGAAAAACATACGGCGTTTCATCGGATAGTCTCCGTCATAAAACGAATCGCCGAATTCCATCGGCCCGATAAAGTCAAAGAGATTCTTCACGCCTAAAGTGATCTCGCCATGGCCGATATCATAAGAGAGCTTGAAATCCGAAATACCCATGGCGGGAAGGATCTTTTCCATGGAATTATAATAAATATTCGTCTCACTGCTTTTGTAAAGATGCGTCAGAGCAACTGAGAAACGGCCCCTTTGAAGACTTATTTTTAAAACATTCTTAAAAAGCGGTGCCCTGAGAAGGCCCTGATACAGGTCCGCATTAACTGTTTCGAAATCACCCTGATGACGCTTGCCTGCCGTCAATACCATGGTATTTTCTATGCAGAAATCTTTGAATTGATACAGAAAACCAAGGGTCAAGGCATGATTCGTAATGCGCTCGGAATTCTCGGCGGAATAGAGATAATTAATTGGATCGGTTTCGACCCATCGTATCATATTGTCTATGTCAAGGTATTTGTACTCCAGATTAAATGCCTTATAGGAAGCGGAAAAGAATAGTGAATATCCCCTTTCAGAAAGCAGCTGCTCATTGCCGCCGTAATCAAAATACAGATCGTTCAATGAAGGCAATTTGATACCATAGGATAAAGACGCATTCAGATCGATATCCTCCAGTTGAGGCCGCCAATAGAATTTCCATGAGATATGATTCCTGTTTCTTATCAATTCCTGATCGGATTTCACCATCAGCCCTAAACCTGTGAACGAGGAAACGGTATTAAGCGCCATATGTGCCACAGAGTGTTTTTTGCCGTTATAATTCTGCGAATCCACTGCGAGATTTGCCTTCAAGGTCAGATCGCCTTTACTTAGCAATTCACCCGCAACGGAAAATTTAATAAAATCATCCTCAAGAACGGATAGATATTGTGAGCCGTAGTAGTATGAAAGGTATTCCTGATATTTGCTTTCAAAGAGCAGGTCCGATGAGAAAGTTTCCGTCATATAAGAAATGATGAGCCGATTAACATCACCTGAATAAGTATTCTCAGGATAGAGTGAGGCAGGCCCTGTATAATCGTGCTGATAATATTCGGCTGACGGTACCGGGCCGGGCGTGCCCATATCTGTCCGATTATTGGAGAATCCCACATACAATGGGCCTTTAAGATCAAAGGTAAGAGACAGATCTTGCGTAAGATGGGCGCTATTGGCCCTATTGTCCCCACCCTCTTTTAAGGAGTACCAGAAAACAACTGTACCCAATGCGGTATGCGCTGGAAGATAAGATGTAAGCCGATAGGAATTCACATCCATAAAGATCTCAATACCGGGAAGGCGTGGAGACCTTCCCGAAAGGATCAGCGCACCTCCAAGGCCCTGAGACCCGGCCGCGGAAGATGTGTCATCCTTAATTATTTTCACCAACCCCAGCATCCAGGGTGGCAGAGTCGAAAGGTCTACCGTACCGTTGGCAGGATCATTGATTATCAATGAATTGAAAATAATCGAGGTATGTGACGAAGAAAGTCCGGGAGTGGAAAGAAATAAGACTCCTCCATCCCCGTAAAATGATGGCTCCAAGCCGGCAAGCCCGAGCTCGATCTCTTTCAGGTCATCCGGCCATCTGACCTTCTTTGAAATGGAATCGGTCCGTGAATCAGAGACGATGATCTCAAATGAAAATGCTCCTGAAATCAAGCAAACAAACAATAAAGCAATTAAAAATGCTTTTTTCATGTATCCTCCGTACAGTAATAGCCGAATCAGAATATCCTGGCTTGGGAATCTGGCCTACACCTTCCCTTCCCGTTTCCGGTGGTATGAAGGTCTCGTATCCCTTACAGTTGCGGGGACAGCTGCGGATTTTCACCGCATTCCTCTTTCATCGGCTTCTAATCAATCAAAACACTGATGATTATAACTTTTTATTTCCCTTATATCAAATAGGGTTTATTTCTATTGGTTTTTTCTTCACGGACACCTTCTTTGAAACACCCTTATAAGTGTATTCCAGTACTATCTCCGCACCCGTTGGCCCGTCAGCGTATCTGGCCAATACCGGGAAACAGGCACTCGGATCGGCTTCACCCTCATAAGAAATAAGCAGGGCGTCGGGGCCCGGGACATTAATGGTCTCAAAGAACACAGCTTCCGGGATAATTAATGAACGCAGCATATTATTGTCGCTTTTATTCCTTCCGATAATAATAAGAGAGGTTCCTATATGGAAAATCCGGCCCCATTTCACCGCTTCAAAATAAATTGCCTCAGGTGGCGTAAAATGATCCAATATTACTCGTGCCCGGCGGGAAAATCCAGGATCGGTCAAGAGACACCCGCCCGCTGGAGAAGAATATTCTTTGAGGCCGTATTTATCTGCCAGCTCTATTTGAACAGCTCTGCTTCTTCCCTCTATCGCAAAAAGGTCTTCTCTTTTGACCCAGCCGTTCTTTTCCGCTAAGGTCTCATCCAGAAGTTTGGCGGATAAGGGGCGGAGGACCAGATCTTCAAGGCAGCTCTTTACTCCGATATCCTTGATCGCTCTCATCGTTTGAGACATGGGGCGCTGGCCGACCACTTCACCGGTGACAAGAAAATCAAATTCTCCCCGGGCTATAAGGCGGCCCACGGCCCGGATCATGAACAGATGACAGTCAATACAGGGATTGACCCTCTTGCCGTAGCCATGTTCGGGGGAAATGAGCACCTCTTTCAAGTAGGTATCGGAAATATCAATTACTCTGAATTTCAGCGAGTTTACTTCTGCCAGATGGATTGCTTTGTCCGGTGGAAAAAACGGGGTAGCAAAAATGATAGCTATTGCTTCTACTCCCTGTTTCTCAACGATCCGATATGCTAAAAGGGAATCAAGGCCGCCTGAAAATAGAATTGCGGCCCTTATAGATCCCAAAGCATTAACCCCGTTTGACTATCGCTCTTGGTTTTGGTAAATTCCATCGGTAATATTTCCAGGACTATCTCATGCATGAGTTTTACTTTCCCCGAAAAAAGATGTCCGCCGTAGACATTATGCTTATGATCTCCTATCATAGCATGAATATGCGCAGCATACTCCTCAGCACCCTTCACAATAGTGCCTGAATAAGCAAGCAATTCAAAACATCCGCGAAATATCTTTCTCTCATAACTTTTCCCGTTAAAGAAACCGAGTTCCGGGTTCTCTATCATTCCCACGGCGGATATAATGCTTAGATTCGAACCGTTTTCTTCTGCAATACGATTCAATTCTCGGATAGGGTCATCGCCGTCATTGAAGATAGCAGCAATCGCTCCGTCCTTCTTCTTATATCTCATTGTTTTCTCCTAGTGTTCTGATTCTTAAATATGATGACAATGGAATGTTCATATTTGAGTTAATTCCAACGAATAATGAGCGTGGCGTACCCTCTGTGGTCCGTGAGCGAAGAATGAGGAAGAAATTGACCAAATATAATATTCCCTCCGGGCTGAAGCTCTTTTCCTGTCTTCTGCGTTCCTCGTCCCTTACATACCGCTGCGGGTATGCAGCGCTCCTCGCGCCTTGAATACGACACAAAATAGTTTCAGCCATTGTTACCGTCTTTATGAATCAGAGCACTATAGTCACTTACATACCGCTGTGGGTATGCCGCGCTCCTCGAGCCTTGAATACGAGACAAAACTGCGTCAGCCATTGGTACCGTATTTATGAAACAGTACACTAAAGATTCCATTTATGTTTCAGCGAAGAGACCATAAAATCGATCGCCCTCTCATTGTACCCGCCCTCAGGAACGATTATATCGGCAAATTTCTTTGAAGGCGACACAAATTCAATATGCATAGGCCTGACAGTTGAAAGATACTGTTTCATTACCGAATCCATATCACGGCCTCTTTCTTTGATATCTCTCGTTATTCTTCTGGAAAGGCGTATATCGGACGGAGTATCCACATAGATCTTGAAATCCATCAATTCGCGAAGTTCGGGGAAATGGAAGATGAGGATCCCTTCAAGAACAACGACTGGCGCGACCGTCAGGGATTGGGTCTTCTCTTTCCTGCTATGAGTTTTAAAATCATATATGGGAACCTCGATGGGTTCTCCCTTTTTTAACTGTTTTATCTGAGTTATCAGAAGATCTGTATCAAATGCATTCGGGTGATCATAATTTCTTTCATCTACAGGGATATCCCGCATATCGGTGTAATATGAATCCTGATAAATAACGACCATGTTCTGTTTCATGATCTCGTGGATCTTGCGGGCAACCGTGGTCTTCCCGGAGCCGGTTCCGCCTGCGATACCTATAATAAAGGGCTTATTCATTTTTCGTCATCCTTTTATAAACATCTCTGTCGTCATGCACGATGCCTTCCTTTAAGTAGCGCTTGACTGCTTTTCGTAAAATCCCCGGCTCGTCCCGTAATACTACAACACCGTCATTGCCGGAACTGCCCTCCTCAATATCGCCTTGTAATTCCCCCTCTTGAATCAATTTGAAGAAGTATTCCTGATCCAGAGGCTGCAAAATGATGTTACTGCCGTTTTTTTGGAGCTGAATTAAGTAATACACTTCCTTCAGATCGGATGTTTTCTTGTCCATATTCTTCTTATTGCTTTCAGAAAGGTCGAGTTTCATATTCATTATATAACTTCTGCCGATCTTCGTCAGATGCACCGTATTGGACTTCTCCGAGTCAGTTGAGGAATCGAAGTTATATGCCCGAGTACCCTTGATACGCTCGATGACAATTATCTCATTTCCATCAATTTGTATCCACTTGCCTTCAATCCAACCGGGAGTACGGCCTTTTTCCGCCGGTGAAAGCGGATGCTGTGAGACCACGCACGCAGGCAAGAACAAAAGAAGCAGTAAGCCGGTAATTACAGCAGAAATAAATGAGCGTTTCTCTTTCATAATCAACTCCATTCTGAATTATACAAATTTCTTGTATATTTTTCCAGTCAAAACGCGGAGAACGCGTGTGATGTGTAATGTTTTAACGTAAGAAAATCAAATAACAATTTCCCTTATTCTTTCTCTTCACTATTTCTCCACCTACAAAACTATCATCCTATCACCTTCTACTTGCCCACCTCACACTTCACACTTCACACGTTTTAATCGTTACACGATTAAAACTCTTTTTTGAACTTTCAATGAAATTAAGTTATAATCTCCATACAGGAGTCAACCATGAAAACACATCTTCGGATCATTGCGCTCACAGCTTTTATTATTATACTCTTTGCAGGATGCAAATCCTCCAACGACAATAGAGATAATGTAAGAGTTATTAAAGGTAACCCGACTGAATTGGCCGTCATGTATACGCAGACCTCAGGAGAATATGCGGCAATATGCTATCAAACCTTCGCCATGGGAAAAATGATATTCAATATGGAAAAGGAAAAATGTACGGAAGGCAACAAGAAGCTGGCGGTAGTTGTTGATGTAGACGAAACGGTATTGGATAATACTCCCTATCAGGTCGAGATGATCATTCAAAGCTCCGGCTACCCCGATCAATGGGATCAATGGTGCAATTTCGCGCGAGCTCTGGCAATGCCGGGGGCATTGGAATTTTGTAAATACATTGAATCTCATGACGGCGTTGTATTCTATGTCACTAACAGAAAGGATCACCTTAAAGCCGCCACAGTGAAGAATCTTCAGGATAAGGGCTTTCCCTTTGCGGATGATGAACATGTGATGACCAGATCAAGAGAAAGAAGCAAAGAGCCCAGACGAGATATTATTAAAAAAGACCATGAGATCGTACTGCTCATGGGAGACAATCTGAACGATCTTACGAATATCTTTGAAAACAAAGACGCTGCCGCAAGAAAAATGCTGGTCAAGGACAATCAGCAGCTTTTCGGGACACGATTCCTGGTATTTCCCAATCCGATGTACGGAGACTGGGAAAATCCGGTTTATAAAGAAGTGGGTTTCTCCGCAACTCCGGAGATGAAGCATGAAGCCCGCATGAAGATAATGAAGGGGTTCTAGGGGCAAAGAGTTTACACGCTCCGCTTCCTGTCAACTCTTTGCTTGGAACTTTTACATCGGGACAGACGAACGCCGGCGGCGTACGACATGTCCCCTATCTTGATTGGGGTGCGGCGCGATATGATTGGAACAGGAAAATTAAAGTGTTAAGCGAAATATTGTTTTTTCGGCTACGGATGTGAATATTGGTTACATTTTAACCGGGGCGCTTGTGCTCTGCGAAGCGTAACTTTGAACATTTGAACCTTTGAACGATCCTATTCCGCCCGTTATCTTTTGGGCTGAAAGGTCATATCGAAAGACACCTTTTTTGAAAGGGCATCGTAATTGTAGGATACATTGGAGAATTCAACGCCGATAACATCCAGCATTCCTTTGAGGTAACCGGAGATGCGCACGAAAAAGATCGGATAGTAATCAATGTGAGGTATGGAAGCGATGATGTGTCCCTTGCTCTGTTTTTCGACCATCATAACGCCGAAATCAAAAAAGTGAGAAAAGAAAAGCGGGATCTTTGATGCTAATGCTTCCGGAGTTAAGGTTTTTATAAAGAGCTTGAAGATTGTGTTCATATTTGAAATGGCTCCCGATCTCGCATTTTCAAAGATCACCTGTTTATCACCCGATCCAAACATCTCTTCCGCCAGGTTCAATATTTGAATATATAATTCAAATGGATACCAGCGAGTGGTGTATACATGCCCATCCGGTAGATAATTCTTGAACTCTTCGGGTAAGTGGCCTAAGAGCTTCAACCATTGAATTGCTCCAAAATCTTTGGCAATATAAGTGCCAACGTTCTTGATCGCAGTTCCCTTGACTTTCATTGTGTCCGGTAAGAATATTGTATTTTCATAAGGGACGGCAACGCATGCTATTTAAGATAGTGCCTTTTTGAGGTGAAAGAGGAAGAGGGAAGAGGGTCCGTCGATCCCACCGGAATTTCTCAGATCAGGATTTATATGATAAATGTATTCGCGTTTTGCGTAAGTAAAAAGAGTATCCGCCGAGATCTCCCAGAAATCCAAGAAGAACTCCATCGGCATATCATTGCCTTTACAAAATTGCCAAAGGCAAGCCTCCATAAGGAGCTGCGCCTGCGTTCTTTCGCATAAATGCAAAATCTCCACCAGTTTTTTGAAGGAATTCTTGTCGTACATCAGCGCTATTACCCTTCCCATGGCACTGGCCTTCTTGGAGGTATCCATAGTCGGGTCCTTTGACAGTGAAAGTAAGCGTTTATTGCCATAAGCCAAGTCATCTAACTTTGACTGAATTTCGATATTGTCGGTTGCCGGTATCGAGAGTTGATACATGAAGTTCCTCCGGTCATTTTTTGCTGATATGAGTTTACCATAATTCTTGTGAAAGTCAAGTCCTAGTGCTTTGATTCATGAAGACTGTAGCAATGGAATATTTAGATTTGAGGCAATTCCAACGATAAATGCAGTCTGAAGTGTGAGGTGTAAAGTGAGGATAAGAAAGAAGATGGATTTCCGCTCCTCGATGTAATCGGGGTTCCCAAGGTCATGCACCTGGGAATGACAGAGGACAGGTCAAGCCCTGTCCCTACGGGGGAATTAATCCCCCAACCTTTAACCTTTGAACATTTCAACTTTTGAACATTCTTCTCTACACCACACATCTTCTAATGTCATTCTGAAGGAGTATTAGCGACCGAAGAATCCATCCCTGATCTTCTCTTCACCTCAAACCTCACACTTCGTTCGTGCCGAACGACCGTCTGTCCCGATGTAAAAGTTCCAAGCGGAGAGTTGAAAATTGTGAAGCAATTGTACGCTCTTCGCAATGTACTTTTGGGCTGCAGCAACTGCGGATTTGCAGAAATTAAGGGTAAAACACTTGCAAAAAAGTCATTTTTTGTATTAAATATATCTATGGATATTAAAAGAGTCATTATTATGGTACTTGACTCCCTTGGCGTCGGCGATGCCCCGGATTCTGCTCAATATGGAGATACGGGCGTTAATACGCTCTATCATATCGCCAAAGAATATCCAGGCACCTTGAAAAATCTGGAAATGATGGGCTTCGGAAATATTCTTCCAGCCCCGGATGGCATTCCTCCGCAGAAGTACTGTTTTTCTTCTTACGGTAAAGCACAAGAGATATCGGCAGGGAAGGATTCCACTTCCGGCCATTGGGAATTGGCCGGACTTGCCAGATTAGAACCTTTCCCTTTATACCCGGAGGGCTTTCCCCCTAGAATACTTGAAGAATTTAAAAAAATGATCTCTTCGGAAGTTCTGGGAAATTACCCGGCATCAGGGACCACTATTATCAATGATCTTGGAGAAGAACATGTAAGAACCGGTTTCCCCATTGTATATACTTCCGGTGATTCTGTTTTCCAATTAGCCGCTCACGAGGAAATAATTCCACTTGATACGCTTTACCGATGGTGTCGGATCGCGCGAAATATACTAAGCGGAAAAGATCTTGTCGGCAGGGTAATAGCGCGGCCATTTATAGGAGATGAGAAGAACGGGTTCACAAGGACTGCGAATAGAAGGGATTTTTCAGCGTCTCCGCCAGAGAATACAGTTCTGGATAATTGCCTCATTGCCGGACTCTCTGTTCTCGGAATAGGTAAAATAGAGGATCTCTATGCCGGGAAAGGGCTGTCAACGGCGCTTCACACCAAGAGTAATCTTGAGGGAATGGAAACGACCATCCGCGCGATCAGAAAAAAATTACCAGCTGATAATGTGGAAAACGGCATCATTATGGTAAACCTTGTTGATTTTGATACCAAATACGGGCATAGAAGAGATGTTGAAGGGTATTATCGTGCCCTGCAGGAATTTGACGAAAAACTTCCCGAAATACTCGGATTCATGGAGCCCGCCGATGTTCTTATCCTGACCGCTGATCACGGGAATGATCCGACATTCAAGGGATCTGATCACACAAGAGAGTATGTTCCGGTAATGGTTTACGGACAGAATCTACGCCGAGGTGTTGACCTGGGCTTGCGGGAGAGTTTTGCTGATATAGGGCAAACCGCTGCACACATGCTTGGTGTAAACAGGACCCTCTTCGGAAAAAGCTTTCTGGGAGAGCTGATAACAGAGACAGAGAATATCAAGGTGGGTATCTCCGATCAGGAATTTGACATTTTTCTCTTTTCACCGGCGGATTATCGGCAGGATATTTATTTTTTGACAAAGGCATTGCGGGATTCGGGAAATAGGGTCAATATCTTCATTTCCAATGAGCTTGCGGATTGTTCTTTTGAAACAGGAGAGTGTTATTATTCGACCTTACCCTCGAATAAGAAGGATAGCTATGATACCATAGTGATCCCCGTGACCGATGACCGTATCGCATTTCAATTAGCGGGTCTATCGGGGGACGATCCACTCTTTGACGATATACGAAGAGAAATAGACAGAGGAAACCCGCCCATAGCGCTTTTTCCGAACAGATGGCTGGCGGCGGATCAAGGGTTCGGGATTGTTAAAAAACGGCGCGGGTATATTTCCCGCTTCAGAGAAATCGGATTGCGTGTCGCGTCATTTGACCGCGCGGCAGTGGAATTTAACAAAAGTATAAGGAGAATTCATATATGAGTCTTGGCGAAATTATTGATGCTTCCCTGGGGAAAATACCAGCTGGAATAGTAATAAAGAATGTTGATCTCTTAAATTTCTTTACCGGCAATATCGACAAAGGTGTCGATATCGCGATCTATAAAGATACTATCGTAGGAATTGGATCTGATTACAAAGGGGATAGAGAGATCGACGGTACGGGAAAATACGCGACCGCGGGTTTTATGGATGCCCATGTTCATATCGAATCTTCCATGGTAAGCGTATATGAATATGCCTATGCGGTGGTGAAGAAAGGAACTACGAGCGTAGTCGCAGACCCGCATGAGATCGCCAATGTGCTGGGCCTTGACGGCATCAGATACATGCTTTATTCCGCGAAATACACACCTATAAATATTTTTCTGATGGCACCGTCATGTGTTCCGGCGACATCGTTTGAAACTTCAGGCGCCGTTTTGCGCGCTTTTGATATTCACCCTCTCTTCTCAGAAAAATGGGTTGTCGGCCTGGGAGAAATGATGAATTTCCCCGGCGTTCTCAGCAAGGACCCTATGGTGCTTGATAAGATAAGCATCGCTTCGGGAAAGGTTATTGACGGCCACGCGCCCGGCCTTTCAGGGAAAGAACTGAATGCATATATCTCCGCCGGGATATATTCCGATCATGAAACCACTTCCCAGGAAGAAGCCATGGAGAAACTCTCCAAGGGCATGAATATTATGATACGGGAAGGTACGGCAACAAAAGACCTTGACAGTCTGATCGGCATTGTCAATGAAAAAAACCATGAACATATCATGTTCTGCACGGATGACAGGCATCCGCATGATCTGATCAAAGAGGGTCATATCGATAATATGATCAGACGCGCCATAAAGGCGGGCGTTGATCCCGTATTGGCCTATAAGATCGCCTCATATACGGGCGCGAAATACTTTGGATTGAATGGCATAGGCGCCATAGCTCCCGGCTTCAAAGCCGATCTGCTGCTTTTGAACGATCTTGAATCCGTTGAAATCGATACAGTCATCAAAAGCGGAAGAATGGTTATAGATGAAGGTGAATTCGTTTATAAGCAGCCGGTAAAGATACCCTTTGAACTCCGCGGCTCGGTTAATATCCGCTGGCTTTCTGAAGATGATTTTAAGATCCCATGTTCTCCCGGACAGAAGGTGCGCATCATCAATGTGATCCCCGGTCAAATAGTAACGGAAGAGATCATTGATACGGCAAAGGTGGAAAACGGTGTCATCGTTTCGGATATCGAGAGGGATTACCTTCTAATTGCGGTTGTGGAACGGCATCGTGCTTCTGAGAATATTGGCCTGGGACTGATACACGGCTTTGGGCTGAAACGCGGCGCGATAGCGAGTTCGGTGGCGCATGATTCACATAATATCATTGCGGTGGGTACCAATTTTACAGATATCCTCAGAGCCATTATAAGGGTCAAGGGCGGACAAGGCGGTTTTTCCATTGCCGAAAACGGAAAAATAACC
>JAIVYW010000011.1:0-11618 GCA_048635215.1 Candidatus Atribacteria bacterium | reverse complement strand
CCGCAATAACATTAATGTCTTCCGTCAAAAGATGACGGCCGTAATCTCTCCAAAAGGGTTCTCCCGAATAACCAAGCCGTCTATCAATAAGACCGGAGACCCCTTCCATGTCTGATAAAATTAGTACTGCTTTCTCTTTACGATTCATATTGATCGACTCCTCCATTTTACTTTTTCACGATTTTGTAATTATTCCTCATCAGATTCTTATACCATTTTCAATATTACAAATCAATGGGATTAGGTCCCTTTGTCTTTGTTTATTTATATTCATGAATAAAAAATAGACAGCCCTCACCTCTTTCATTGGTCTCAGAATTAATTACTGTCAGTCTTATATATGTAGTGTGTAGGGTATCGTATTTTTTCATTTTACTACTTTGTGCCCAGCCTCCCCATATTTATTGAGTATAATTGTCACCAGATCTAATAATATATTGGGATTTCCCTTGGAAATGTCCACTTTGTCCACCACCGTCCCCTTACCCAGCAGAAATTTGTATATTATTTTCTTTTATGATATAGTCAGGTAACAAAGGAGTAGGGATAATGTCTGAAATCCGTATTGCCATATAGCGAATGGGAATGTATGGAGAAGAGAGGCATTTTCTGACGGAGAGATGGAAAAGAATTTCCTTAGATTTCTTAAACATGATCCAGTAATGCGGTCGTACCCCCTTTTTTTCGTATCCATAAATAATAATTCAGAGGATGGTATAATTATAAATATAATTAATATCTTTGCCACGAGGAGAAAATGAAAAATATTTGTTCTAAAACAAGATTCATACTGCTTATCTTTTCACTACTGTTATATATCAATGCATATTCAGCAAAATGGACAGTAATGGTCTATATGGCTGCAGACAATGACCTGGAAACGGCTGCTCTTGATGACTTTATTGAGATGGCGATCGTTGGTTCCACTGTGGACTTTGACATTGTAGTCCAACTTGACCGTAGTACAGGCTATTCCACCAATTATGGTGATTGGACAACCTGTAAAAGGTTCCATATTACACAGGGAATGACTCCGATCGTAGGTAATGAGGTTTCTGATATCGGCGAGCCCAATATGGGAGACCCGGAAATACTTGTAGATTTTTGTAAATGGGCTCACGATAATTATCCTGCCGATAATTATTTCTTGATACTCTGGGATCATGGTGAAGGTTGGAGAACCAGAGGTATTAAAAGAGCCGTAGGCGATGACAACACAGGAGACAAAGCGGTCTGTTATGATTTTGATGGTCCTGCGGACACTGATGATACGACAATGAGTCAATACTATCTAAACTTCTGCAATGGTGATATTCAAGGCGCCTTTTCTGAGATAATCACCTATGCCGGTGTTGGAAAATGGGCAGGTGTCGGTTTTGACGCCTGCTTGGTCGGCATGTGGGAAAACATGGTTGCCAGTGAACCTTATTTCGATTTCTTTGTTGCATCAGAGAAGTCTGAATGGAACGATGGCTGGAGTTACTGGTATTTTTTAGAGAAATTAAACCAGGCAAATGGCAATTTAACGGCAAAACAACTTTCTGACTACATAGTTGAGGCATATGAAAATGGAGATGACGGGAATAATGCTTCGGATCCTTCGAATACAGGCTATACACTGGCATCAATTGACCTTTCACTGCTTCCTGCCTTCAACTCAACAATCAATACACTTGCTCAGGAACTGATGTGTGCCAGAGACGCGGGCTATGGTACAGAAATAAATAATATTAGAGCTGCAACATATGAAGTACACAGCACCTACCCTTGGTATAATCAAATTGACCTGTATGATTTAACTATAAACATTGGCATATCCAATTTACCAATGAGTGTGAAAAACGCGGCAATAGATGTCCAGACTGCTTATACTGCAGCTGTTTCAAGGAGTTTTATCCGTTCTGATCATCCTGATTGTCATGGGACTGCCATTTATTATCAATATCCTACAGACCCTTACGACACACTTTATGATGGAACAGATGTCGCCCCTATTACATTTTGGAATAATTTCCTTAGGGGCGATGGTTGTCCTGTTCCCTTATTAATAACTTTTAGATCAAGGACAATCGATGATTCAGTAGGTGGAAATAATAATAGTTTTATTGATCCCGGCGAGACCGTTAAAATGGGTATTACTATGAGTAATATGGGAACTGACGGGGCAACAAATGTAAGTGCTGTATTATCTACAACAGATACATATGTAACCATGATCCAAAACTCTTCTACTTATCCAAATATTGCAAGCAACGGAAGCGAAACTTCTAATTCAAGTTATGAATTCTCTATCGATGGAGGTTGTCCTTTAGGTCATCAAATTGAATTTGTCCTGTTTATTAGTGCAGATACAGGTTACACAAATACAAACGAATTTACCGAAATGGTAGGTAAGATCGTTCCTTCTTCAACGGATACTCCGATTCCAATTACAGATAAAAACACAATTATAAGCACGATCAATATTTCAGAATTTTGTGATATTTCCGATATCCAGGTATCCGTAGATATTTCTCATACATATATCCAGGATTTAATTATTAAATTGGTTTCTCCTACAGGAACTGCAGTTTATTTACATAATAGAACCGGCGGTGGTGATGATGATATTATTACGACTTATGACAGCATTACCATACCTGATGGTCCTGGTGTAATGGATGATTTTAACGGTGAAAAGACATGGGGTATTTGGGAATTACATGTTCATGATGCTGCAATTGGAGATGATGGAACTTTGAATTCCTGGTCACTTGAGATTGAGCCAAGTAATTGTTCCGATCCATATCCAATTGTTGTGTATAATTCACATTCTATTGACGACAGTGCTGAAAATGACAATGGAGTCGCACAACCCGGTGAAAACATTATAATGCCCATAACTCTTCAAAATGAAGGCTATGCAGATGCAACGGGTGTAAATGCAACTTTATCAACTCTGGATTCTAATGTTACAATAACACAAAATTATTCAACTTATCCAGATATTCCTTTCGGCAATACCGGAATTTCAGAGACAAACTTTGCTTTTTTAGTTGATTCAGGTTGTCCCATAGGGCATGAAATTACATTTACACTAAATATTAATGCTGATTCTGGATATAACAGTCAGAGCAATTTTACAGTTGTGGTCAGCGAATTTATAGTTAGTTCTGCTGATACACCTATTAACATACCCGCTTGGGATGCAGTTGGAATTGAAAGTATTATTCATGTTCCTTATTCCTGCAATATCGTTGATATTTTCGTCAGTGTTGATATAACACATAATTATACAGGAGATTTAGTAGTTGAGTTAACTTCACCGACTGGAACTATTGTAAGGTTACATGATAGAAGCGGTGGTACAGTAGATGATATCTATACAATATATGATTCAACAACTGTACCGGACGGGCCTGGTGCAATGACTGATTTTGATGGTGAAAATTCTATAGGCGAGTGGAAATTACATGTTAGTGATCATGATTCCTGGGCTACGATAGGCACATTGAATTCCTGGTCATTAATTCTGTATTTAGATACCTGCACACAACCTTTACCTGAAATTGTCTATGATTCCCATGCGATTGACGACAGCACCGGAGGAAATAATAATGGAATAGCTGAATCAGGTGAACAGATCGATATGCCCGTGACTATCAAAAATATCTGGTATGGAGAAGCGACCAATATTTCCGCGGTATTGTCAACCGGTTGTACATATATTACTTTTTCCGCTGATACTGCAAGTTATCTTGATCTATCTTTTGACGAAACAAGTGAATGCCTGACTCCGTACCAATTTGATATTTACAATGGCCTGCCAATAAATTATGAAGTAATTTTTGACTTGAACATTACTTCTGATGAAGGAGCCTGGTCTGATACATTTATGATAACGATCAATCCCGCTGGGACAGGATGTGATTGGTATGCATCCACCGATACCCCAATTGCAATTCCCGATAATAACCCCACAGGCACTACAAGTATAATCACTATCAGTGAACACATTGATATATTGGAAGTTAACTGTTTTGTTGATATAACACATACATACAAGGGTGACTTAATAGTTGAATTAACCTCTCCATCAAGCACGATCGTAAGGCTCCACGATCAATCAGGCGGTCATGATGATAATATCTATACTACATATGATACCCAGACGGCTCCTGACGGTCCTGGTGTAATGGATGATTTTATCGGTGAAGATGCTTTTGGTAACTGGGAGTTATTTGTAAGCGATGGCGCGGGCGGAGATGAAGGTCAACTCAATGAGTGGCAATTGGAATTATGTTCTGACCCATATCCTGACATTGACTTGGATT
The DNA here is from genome assembly GCA_048635215.1 of Candidatus Atribacteria bacterium. Classification (GTDB taxonomy): domain Bacteria; phylum AUK180; class AUK180; order AUK180; family AUK180; genus JAGLWT01. The sequence goes on along the minus strand of JAIVYW010000011.1, from coordinate 7,305 downwards.
CTGCTTCCGGTGGTGCAGGAATGTTTCATCCCGAATGGTCATGGAAGAATAGTCCGAGAAGAATTGCTTATATTCATAGAGACAGCGGCGGAATTTCAAATATCAGGGTAATAAATGATGACGGCTCCGGAATGATCACTATAACAAATTCTCTGGATATTGTCTCACATCTTTCTCAAATTTCATGGACCTCTGATGATAATTATGTTGTTTTTACAAGTACAAGAGATTATGGGCAATTACATATAAGAAAGATCAAGGCCGATGGCACGGAAGCCGGAAATTCAAAGCTTTTCCAGCCATTGCTCATCTACTGGCGATGCATCGATCCCGATTATGGTGATAAGTTAAACCAGTTCAATGAAAAAGAGCGGATAATCACTTCAATATCGGGCGATATATGGGTGTACGAACCAAATAATACCATTGATCCGGACAGCGGACTAAAAAGGATTACCCATCTTTCAGACCCGTATTTGGATCTATCCCAGACAGACAAATTACTCCAGCCACATTGGAATGGAGACAATACGGAGATCGTTTTTGTAAGAAGACCCGCATGTAAGGATACTAAGGTAGCGGACACCAATATATGGAAGGGCGTGGATATTCAAGATATTATATCCGGGTTAAGCAATCCCATCGGAGATCCGGATGGGGACGGTACCGGCGGGGATTGGGGTGATACAAGATTGATCTCTATTGGAACCACCATTCACCCCGAATACTCTCCTTCATTTTCAATAAACGGCTCAAAAATCGCCTACAATTGTGATATTCTGGATAGTTTTAATAATTGCAATTTCCGGTTTGATCCCGTTTCTGAAGTTTCAAATTCAAATTTTGATGTCTATATAAATAATACTCCTCAAACCGGCTATTGTGAAACGATCAATGAAGGTTTCCTAAAGTGGTCTTCCGGCGGTGGGGACCGTTTCGTTTTTATAAATGAAAATGCAGGGCTTTTCTCTTTGAAAACAGTTTATGATGAAACAGTCGGCGGTTTTTTAAAAGGAAATTTCAGAATCGATGGCGATTATTTGATTATTGAGGATAGTTCAAGAACAATGCTCTCTATTCCACTTGATATTGCTTCACACTATCCGGAGTTTTCCATTCAATCCGTTTCTCACATTGACTCTAATAAATCAAATTTGATCCCGATCGGTGAATTTAGGCGAGTATCGATACCGGGTGAGGTCGATGAGGTGAATTTTCCGAAAAAACTTACCTTGCGGATCTACTACACCTATGAAGAGGTGATGGATTATTCCGAAGAACAACTTGAATTGAGAAGATACACCGATGGAAAATGGGAATATGTAGATTCATATTGTGTAGATGACATTGATGGGAATCCTGACAACGATAAGTATGACGGCGGATTTATTATAGCCGGAATCGAAGGCATCGGTAATTACGGAATTTTTGTAAATACCAATAAAACTGTCAGCAAGAATTTTGACGCGGATCTGCTCCGCTTATACCCGAATCCCTGTACCTCGGCAAATGGGGATTCATTCGTAATAATGGATCATTTCGGAGATATTGAAAATATCGAAGCTATAACAATATATACTATTTTCGGTGAGATCGTTGCAACATATAGGAATGCGGTTAAGCATTACAATGATGGAAATGATTTTCTCAGATGGGATCTTAAAAATGATAGCGGTTTTTCTGTTGCCTCCGGAATTTACATTATTATTATTGCGCCCGCGTCTGGAAAAAGTGTGGTAAAGAAAGTTGCAGTAATAAAATAGAAAAAAAGGTATCGTATTTTCACCTTTTACTTTTTTCCGACTATCGGTACAATATATGTGACGAACAATAGCTAAGTGAAAGAAGTGAAACACCGTCCCCTACATATTTTACATTTTAGCAAAAATTCACTATAATATACAAGAGGTGCATTATGGCTGTTAATCCCATCAAAAACATTCTTATAACAATGGTTGAAAAGAAGGCTTCTGATCTGCATTTTCGAACCGGAAAGCCGCCGGTTATGCGTATCAACGGAGAATTGGTCACTTCCAATTTCCCCGCCATCCCAGCTTCTGGAATGGACAAGATCGCGAGATATTTCGCTGTTACCGAGGAAAAATATAATAAATTCATTTCAGAGAGAGAAATGGATATCGCATTTGAAGAGTCGGATGTCGCCAGATTCCGTATTAATGTATTTTTTGAAAAGGGCAATATAGGCGCTGTTATCAGGCATGTCCCCATAAACATCCCCTCCTTCAAGACCCTGCATCTTCCTCCGGTCTTGAAAGAACTCGCTTCTTACGAAAGAGGATTGGTGCTTGTTACGGGAACCACAGGTTCGGGAAAGTCAACAACACTGGCGGCGATGGTCGATTACATCAATCATCATTTCAAGAAACATATCGTTACAATAGAAGATCCGATCGAGTTTATCCACAATGATTCCTTATCATCGATCACTCAGCGGGAAATAGGCATAGACACAAAGAATTTCCACAATGCATTGAAATATGTTCTCCGGCAGGACCCCGATGTTATCCTTGTCGGAGAAATGAGGGACGAAGAGACCGTCGGAGCTGCTATCTCCGCGGCAGAAACCGGCCATCTGGTATTCGGCACACTGCATACATTGAACGCACTCCAGACAATAAATAGAATAATTGATTTTTTCCCGCCTGCGCATCAGGAGCAGATCAGGGTTCAATTAGCCTTTACTTTAAGGGGTGTTATTTCTCAAAGGCTCCTGTCGCGAATTGATATGGAGAGTCGTATTCCCGCTCTGGAAGTGATGGTCGTAAATGAAAATATCAAGGAGCTAATACAGGATCCTCATCGTGTAGGAGAGATCCTGGATGCGATGAAAGAGGGCGGCCAGTATGGTATGCAGACCTTTGACCAGCATCTTATCCGTCTTGTAAATGAGGGCAAGATCTCACAGGAAGCCGCCAAGCAGAACGCCAATTCGGCAAGTGATCTTGATCTGGCTCTTAAGGGCTTTTCGATACAGGGTGACGCTTCGGGAAAAGCCGTCGCTGATGTTGCTGAAACAAAGGAAGAGGAAATCAAAAAGATCGATAAGGATTTCACAGATTTTTAAGAATGCACCTTCTCTTAAATGAACGATAAATTCAAAGAATTCCTCAATCAGGAGCAATACGATATTGTAAAGGCGCGCTCCCCGATAAATCTGATCTTTGCCGGAGCCGGAACGGGAAAGACGCGAACTCTTTTATACAAGATCTACTATCTGCTCATTGAGGATCAGTCGGAGTTTCATAATTTCTTTATTACTACTTTCACCAATAAGGCGGCTGGCGAGTTGCGGGAAAGGATATCTCAGCAATTGAACGAGAAGGTCTACTTCCCATGGCTGGGCACCTTTCATTCCCTATGTTCGAGGATATTAAGAAAATACGCATCGCATCTCGGATTCTCCGAGACCTTTACGATTTATGATGAGGATGATTCTGTGCGTTTATTGAAGCGCATAATACCCAAAGATAAACACAAAGAAGATAAGCCGGAGCGGATATTGAAAAAGATATCCGTTTTCAAGGAAAATTATCATGAAACGGGCGAGGTGATCGAAAGCGATATTGAGAAGTATTATCGGACTTACGAAAAAGAGCTCCGCAATAGCGACGCGATGGACTTCTCTGATCTTCTGGAAAAGACCATTGTTCTTTTTGAGAAGGAGCCCGGCATATTAAATGAATTTACAAGGAGCATCAAATATGTATTCGTGGATGAATTCCAGGATACCAACCTTGCTCAGCTGCGTATCTTAAAGCTTCTCTGGAAGGGACTTTTATTCAATGATAATTCTCCGATGCTCTTTGTGGTCGGAGATGAGAATCAGTCCATATACGGATTCCGAAACGCGAAGGTCGAGAATATTTTGAATTTCCCGGATTACTTCAAAGGGTCCAAGATCTTCACATTGAAGAAGAATTATCGTTCGACCGCTCAGATCCTTGATGTCGCGGCGCATCTGGCCTTTGATAATCCCTATAAAACAGGCAAGTTGGAGCCCGCCGATCCCCATCGCGGCGGCGAGAGGGTCAGATATGCGATCTTGAAGAATGACCGCGCCGAAGCGGAGTACATCGTTGACCGTGTGCAGAATGTCAATGCGGAAGGAGTGGACTTTTCGGATATCGCGGTTTTTTTCAGAACGAATTTTCAGGTTCGTATCTTAGAGACATACTTTCGTGATCATGGAATACCATATGTCGTGGTCGGTGCTCAGAAGTTCTATGAAAGAAAGGAAATAAGGGATATTATTGCCTATATCAAATTAGTGTTGAATGATAAAGATACGGTCAATCTGAACAGGATTATAAACATTCCCCGCCGTGGCTTGGGAAAGAAGACGGTGGATAACTTCAATGCCGAGATCAGCAGAAGAGAGCTTCCTTTTTCAGCTGCCGCGGAAGAGCTTCTTGCGGAGAATGCATTTTCGGCGCGTCAGGCTCAAGGGATAAGGTCCCTAATGGATGTTCTGAAAGAGATCCGTGAAATGATCTCTTCCCCGTCGGAAGCGCTGATGCGGCTCGTTGAGATGCTTGATTATTTCGATTATCTCAAGGATTTTGATGACGAGGGATATGAAGACCGCATAGATAATGTTAATTACCTTATCAGGGAGATACAGCATCTCGAAGATGAGGGCTTTGAAACTCTGCATGAGATCATGGAGATTTTGACCTTATCCTCTTCGGTTGACTCGTGGAAGCAGGAGAAGGGTGCCGTGAATCTTATGACGCTGCATCTTTCAAAAGGGCTTGAGTTTGATACGGTCTTTGTTGCCGGCGTTGAACAGGGTATACTGCCCCATTCAAATTCACAGCATCCGGAACAGTTCAAAGAAGAGCAGCGGCTTCTGTATGTCGGGATCACAAGGGGCAAGAACAGGGTGTTTCTGACACGCGCCAAGGAAAGATTCCGCTTTGGTGAATTCGTTAAAAATTCAGAATCGGAATTTATTCAAATGATACCGAGAGAACAAATGAGATATGAAGATAAGACATATTCCAAGAGATGGACAACAGAATCATTATTTAGAAGTAAGGGCGAAGTCAAAAAGTCCCGCCCCTCGACACCGTTGCCCAAAGAGATCACATATGTTCCCGACCTCTCCCCAGCTACGGGAAATCCGTTCAAAAAGGGGATCAAGGTTAGGCATCCTGATTATGGCGTCGGTATGGTGATAAGCTCGCATGTCGCAGGCAGCAGGATCAAGGTCGATGTCAGATTTTATAAATATGGTAAGAAGGTCATGATAGGCGAATTTCTGGAGATCGTGGGATGAAAGAACTCATTAAACGATACCGCCCTCTTGATTATGCGTTTTCTCTCTATCATGTAATTATTATTCTGCTTCTTTTGATCTTTGGATTTGGAAAGGTCCATAACATCTGGTTCTATCTGGGCCGAAATCTGGTATTTCTACTTTCAGCAAATCTACTTATAAGATTCTTCACACCCGAGAGAAAGAATATCTTCTTAAAATTCTTGAGAAATTTCTACCCGCTTTTGTTTTTCGCTGCCAATTACAAGGAGCTGGGGGAATTTGCATTTATGATAGTTCCTGAATTGCAGGATCATTTGATAACTAATTTTGAACTCATGATATTCGGGACACACCCTACATGGTGGCTTGAAGAGCATCTTAATTATCGGTGGTTGGCAGAAATCCTGAATTTCGGGTATATGTCGTATTATGTTATGCTTCCGGTATTGGCATTGATACTCTTCTATTGGAAAAAGGACAGATATGCTTTCGGACACCTGATCTTTACTGTAGCAGTATGTTATTATATTCACTTTCTGTGCTTTGTATTGTTTCCGGTGGACGGACCATGGAGATACGCTCCTATTTTATCTCATTTCTCGGATCCGGTAAACGGATATATTCTGGTGCCCATTCAAAATAAGATAATGGCCGCGGGCGCAATGGTACACAGCGGCTGCTTTCCCTCTTCTCATGTAGCCGTAGCTCTCGTGGTTACCTTGAACGCCGGGCGATTTTTCAAGAAACTCCTTTTACCATATTTCACAATTCTCTTTCTCATGTCGCTTGCAACATTTTATTTGAGATATCATTATATAAGCGATACGGTAGCAGGTCTGCTTTTCGGAGCATTGCTTTACAGGGTTTTCGGCAAGGTATATGAAAAATGTATGAAAAAAAGAAATTCTCAGTAATAGTAGTGGGCGCTGGACACGCCGGACTGGAGGCTGCCTTCGCCGCAGAAAAAATGGGAAAAAGCTGTGCTTTGATCTCACTGTCTCTTTCAAAGGCGGGTGAGATGCCATGCAATCCATCGATCGGAGGCATTGCCAAGGGACATCTGGTAAGGGAGATAGATGCCCTGGGCGGTATGATGGGTATTGCCGTTGATGAAACGGGAATACAATTCAGAATGTTGAATAAATCGAAAGGGCCCGCGGTTTGGGGCCCAAGAGCTCAAGCTGATAAGGAAGAGTATAAGAAGTTCTTTGTGAAGAAGATAAAGAGATCAGGGATCAACTTCATTAAGGCGGAAGTAACGGGGCTCATAATAAAAAGCAATAGAGCTGTCGGTGTCAAGCTTGAAGACGGCGTTCAGATTCATGGAGAGAAGATCATTATAACCACGGGAACCTTCCTTCGCGGGAGATTATTTACCGGATTGGCATCTACTCCCGGCGGACGGCTGGGCGATCCTCCTTCAAATGAACTCTCCTTATCTATACAAAGGCTTGGTTTCAATACGGCGCGGCTTAAAACAGGCACACCTGCCAGGATATTCAAGGATTCTATTGATCTGAACAAGACAGATGAGCAGAAAGGTGATGATGAAGACTATTCATTTTCATTCTGGAGCGATAAACCTGTTAGAAATATGATCTCATGCTATATTACCTTCACTTCAGAAAAGACGCATGATATCATAAGAAAGGGATTGAAATTCTCTCCGCTATATTCGGGGATGATCGACGGTGTAGGTCCGCGGTATTGCCCTTCGATCGAGGATAAGGTAGTGAAATTTTCAAACAGAGACTCGCATCAGATATTTCTGGAACCGGAGGGAATAAACAGTGATCTCATTTATCCTAACGGCATCTCCACATCGCTATCGCCTGAAGTCCAGGAGGAGTTCATCCATACCATACCCGGATTAGAAAGAGCAAGGATCGCCAAATTCGGATACGCGGTGGAATATGATGTAGTGCTTCCCACGCAGCTGAAAAAGACAATGGAAACAAAAGAGATCCCAGGACTTTACTTTGCCGGCCAGGTGAACGGTACATCGGGGTATGAGGAAGCTGCGG
>JAIVYW010000010.1:0-11814 GCA_048635215.1 Candidatus Atribacteria bacterium | reverse complement strand
ATCGGTTCCAAATATATAAATACCTTTTTATAAGGACTTCTATCCGGGATCGTTGCTTTCTCGATGTCAATTCCCAATTTTATCTTCCCGGCCTTTTGAATCTCATAAACAATCGGGGCGCCGGACATATTATCCAGAAGCATCTCAGGATCAAGACCTAGTATATTTATATCCTGGGGATACTCCCCTTTCTCATCCTTATACCTTTTCAATTGTGCAGCGATATCGACCAGTTTCATTCTCTGGTCAGTAGCAAGGAACTTGAGGTATGCATAATCAAATGCAGGGTAAATGAATCGCCACATCATTGATTTGAGAATCTCCTCTTCATACTTGCTTTGTTCTGTGTAAATATCATTCCATTTGGCGTTTTTAACCTTTTCGTACAATTCTGTAATCGGTTCATAACCATCCGCCAAGCTTATAAACGGTGAAAAACCGGTCTTTATAAAGAAGAGCCGGAAGGAAAAATATTTATACACCTGTCTTAGGATATTTGGAGTTTCCCGATCCTCACGGCTGCTCATAGTAACTACATCTATGAGTTCAATGCATGAAGTATTTCCGATTATATACACCATATGTAAATGTTCGAAATAGACTGTTTCGGCGATATTTATTTCATGCTCTGAGCGCAGCATCTTCGAGATCTCCTGAAGCTCGGCAGCTCGAAAATAATCCTTACTTAGACCGTACTCTACTGCAGATAAGAGTATTGAGTTACAAGCGGTCTTGATCATCTCGGAAATCAATGTGGGAAAGCCCTTCGGGAGATCCGCGGATAAAATAAATCCGGCCTTCAGAACTTCCAAGGCCTCCTTATTCTTGCCATTGTTTAGATAATATTTCGCAAGAACGCTCATGTATTTCGTAGTCTTTTTCAATGCCACCAAATTGGGAAATCCTGCGTTTTCCTGGTCCTTGAAATTATAAGGGATATGACAATACTTACACTTCGCTCCTTTCAATATCGGCTCTTCCAGCCCGGAGTACTTTTTTATTTCACTTATTATATCCTCAGAGAGCTCCGTTTTGTCATAATCAACCAGAATAATGCTTTTGCTGGATGCAAATTCCGCGAAATTTCCGTTTGAGTAATGATCCCAGGCATTTTCATCCGACTCATCATCATATTGACCCATGCTGTTATTTTTCACAGTCTCCTGATATTTCTCAAGATAGGCATCAAATCTTTCCTTATACGGGCGAAGCGAAGCCTTCCCTATTCTGTCGGAGATCTCCCATATCAACGCGATCAATATCAGCAAGCCGACAAATATCCCCAGAATCCAAAGAATACCTTTCATGACTATTTTATCCGTTTTCCGTGAAGTTATCTGCATCTTTTTTCTAATATTACCCTTTTTATCCATCATGTCTCCTCACTTCATTTGATTAATTATACCATTTCAAGAATGAAACGCAAGGAAAGAGTGCCAGGTTGACATTTTGACACTTTCAGAAAGGTACGGGATATGCATTTTGAGTTTTTTATGGCGTCAATAATCCCAGGGGTGGTCGGCATTTTCGTATTTTCGTAATTACGAAAATACGAAAATAGGTACGGAACATTAAAGACAAGATTTAAGAAGAGAAATCCGACTGGATTCCCGGTCCCCGATGTAAACGGGGCTCCCAAGGTCACAAGCCCAATAACGGGAATGACGGGTGTGAATATTGCTTTCATTTTCCCATGTTCTACTGGGCTACTGGTTCACTGGGCCCACTAATGTTTTTATTATGGGAGAAACCAATATGAGTTAAAGCCGTAGAGTTGAGTATAAGATCCTTTCGGCATTTGTCTTGCGGCATTAAAGACATTCAGATAATCTCCAACGCCAAATAGTAAACCAAAAAAAGCAAAACTGAATAACACACTCGACAGTTTTTTTAACTCTACTGGGATAAAGAGCCAAACAATAAGAGGTAGCAATCCAAAGATTATACTCGGCAGAAGGCTTAAGATAATAAACCTTGATTTAGAAATGGGACATGTAAAATGCACAAAAGCCATACCGCCTTTGGGATAGAACCAGATATTAGCCTCCGCATCTTTCGGAAGGACAAGGGCATGGAGAATTTCATGAGGTACGATCATTAAAAGAGCCAATAGTATTCCCCAAATATCAAAGGCATCAAGATAGATCCTATTAAATCCGTACATCGGTTTGATAAGGGCTGCAATGCATACGAGAATAATTACCGGAATAATATATATGCACACTGCCGAACTTAGCTCTGAAGGCGTATTCGGCTCTTTAAACTTCACCGCATTTTCCGGAAGGTCACCTATCAATATTTGCTCTTCGTTCTTATATATTCCCTTCCATTTCAATTTCATATCCCGATACCTTTACTTACCTCCTTTAAATAAGAGCCAGAAGGCAAGTGCCAATTCGCCGACCGCCATCGGCACACCAAGGATCAATTCAAATAGGGTTTTGTAATTATCATAATCGGGAATCAGAAAAATTGCTAAATTTGTTATCATGTAGCCAAAGGCTGCGATCACCAACAAGACACCCAGAATTTTGGGAATATAGGTCGCCTTGAAAACCAGATAACCAAGGACCAAGAGATGAAATCCAAAGATCACCAATCCAATAGACCAGATCCCGGTAAAGGCATTCATAAATAGTAATACCTGAGCATGCAATTGAGCCGTATTGAATACCGTCAAGTATTCAGCGCCGTTTAGATGATACAGAACAAAAACAAGATTAAGCAGAGCAACACCCAAGATTGCCGAATACACCAATCTAAACCACGCCGCAAGTAATGAAATACTTTTATTTACCGGTTTGAGAAAAACATATAACGCCCAAGCAACCGCTATATCACAGATAAGCACGACTATCAAGCTGCAAATACCCATTCGAAATAGCATTACGGAAGCAAGAATATTATTTGCCGTTGCTGCAGCATCCCCCGGAACTTTAAGCTTTTCGATCACCATGAAGTTAGCAAAGATCGCGGCGACTGTCATAATCATAAATGCGAAGCCCGCGAATAATGCAATTGCGCGTTGGGGTACCGTGTCTTTACTTATTACTTTTTTATCCACTCCAAACTCCTCTCGGTAAATATGGGGATGGTGTTTCACTTCTTTCACTTACTGTCCCTGAAATACTATTTTTTGCTTTCTTTATCCAGAAATTCCAGTACCGGTATATTTTTCAAGTACAGTTCTTCTAAAACAGCGCTACCATACTTAACTTTGACACTGATATATGCAGAAGAGCTTTCTCTGGATCGTTTATACGCCTTCTCCGCTTCAAGGGCCTTGGAATCCTCAATATAATACCTATCGTAAGGAAGAGCGATCCTCCCGTTGACCCTCTGAACAAATGTTTTGAAATATAGCTGGGATTGAGGCTTTTTGGGCGCAACGCCCTTGATACTGGCAAAGCCCTCATTATCAATTTCAAGCAAGGCATATACTTTTTGGCCTCTGTGGTATTCATTTTTATCCGACTCAGGAATTCTATATGATACATCAAGTGCAATATAACGCCCGCGGAACGCGTCGTATGGATCCACCGGCTGCACCTTGATCTTTATCCGAGTACCTGTTCTGAGGATGTTCTCTTTTCTAACAATTATAGAAAGAAGAAGCAGGATCTGCAGCATCGCGACAATGATAAATATTTGTAAAATAGTTTTAGTCTTCATTTAATCTCTCCTTTTGCCTTCCTGCTTATATAGATATTAGCAAGAAAAAACAGAGAACCGATCAATATAAAAATAATACCTCGACTTAAAAAAGTAAGGTCTTCATCGAAAAATCTTGTAAGGGTTATAGCGGAAATAGTCAATATTCCCACATTGGCATAATAAAAGTTCCTTCGCATTATTCCATTGATCGTGATCCCTATGCCTACGCTGAGTAAATACAGATTAACTAGGATGACCGCTAGGATCTCCAGATGAACAATGTATAGGATAGGAAGCAGCATAAGCACTATCAAGAAAGCACCTATACGCCAATTCTTTTTAATGAATTCCCAGAGATAGTAGATCGCGGCTGAGGCAATGGTAATGATAAGTAAGATATCTTTAAAAAAGAAATGCGCCTTATCAATAATTTCCTCAATAACTTCGGCAAACGAGATCATATATAGAAAAAGCAGGCAGCCAAAGAGACAAATAAATCTAAGCACACCATATGGGGCACGCTCCGGACGATCTATGAACAATCCGCTTCTGATCACGAAGATAACAAAGAAGAATATCAAAAGGATAACTCCTAAAGATTCGGTTTTATAGGCAAACAGTTTATCCATAGAGAAAACAAAGAGAAATAATAGACCAAACCAGGAAATGTCCCGCGCTTGTTTTCTCAAGACAGGAGATATCAAAGAGAAACACAATAAGATCAGATAAACTCCGAAAACCACATTTGCGTTTTCAGGAATAAAATATCCAATGATCGCAAATAGCAGAAGCAAAGGGAAGAAGTCATAACTTCTTTTATACAACTGCTTCATACACTTTATGAAAAGCCATAAAGCAATAACCACAAATGCTACGACAAGCACATAGTCAATTATTGCGGGAATTTCATGGAATCTGAGTTCGGATCGGATATTTTCCAGGCCGATGTTCCTCCACGGCCAATCTTGAGAAAGCAGTAAGGCAACTACCCCAATTCCCCCGGTGGCTACAGTAGTACAGGGCCGTCTCCAAATAATGCCTTCTTCTTTTTCCAATATAAACCCGATAAAATACAGTATGACCAGAAAAGAGCTGTAAACAACGATCCAAAGACCGGGAACAACTTTCTCCAGAACGCAGCCCAGGGAAATGCAGAATGACAGCAGTAGAAACCATTGGAGAAATTTATTTTCCGCACTATGTAGATTTTGTTTGTGTTTGTGTGACCTGAAATAATACGGCATCAATGCAAATATAAATAGCCAGTAAAAAGATGCGTAGCCGCCTTGGTTCTGTATTACTCCGGCCCACCCTGTGATAATTGCCAAGTAGATGAGCACTGAAGAATTTGACCGCAGAAGATATATTATCGGGAGCGAAGATATTGCCCATAGAAACAGGAGATTTTCCAGATTACCGCCCACATGATATATCTGCTGAATAGTTGCAATAGCAGTCCCCAGAATAAGCATCAATATTATGGATGATGATTCACGCCATATCTTACGCTCGAATCTCTTACGGATCACATATCCGGAAAATATCTGAGCACAGATAAGACACAATAAAGTGCCGGCAGCTTTGAGGTGAGCGCTGACATTCCAATTGTGCGCGAACAGGAGAACAATTCCGGCACCAATAAGAATTGATCCGAGGATCCAGAACAGTATCATGACCATTTTCCTGACATTCACAGGATTCATTTTTTGTGAATAATACTTTCTTATCGACTCCTCGGTTTCACTGTCTATAACTTGCTCTCTTTTAAGTACGAACAACTCTTTCAGTAACCACTTGATTTTACCGACTTTCATAATTTGCCTCCCATAGTACCTGGTCTTTACTTATTACTTTTTTCTCATTTTCAAACAGCCCTTAAATAATGTGTAATATGTAGCGTGTAACATATAATACACCCCACAATAGGATACCTCATTCTTCATTTCTAAGCAAACTTTCCCTATTATTCCTCTCTTCCCTTCGCGCAGATCTCTCAATTTCTACTCTGTACCCCTCTTTCCATTTCCCTCTTTGTATCTTTCTTCGTATTTCTCCTTCTCCTCCCCTCTCTATCACTTGCCCCGTTGGGGAAGTCAATCAAGGGACGGTGGTTGACATTGTTGACATCCGAACAGTGCCGGGTTGACATTTTGACACTCTCAGAAGGTGGCGGGATATGCATTTTGAGTATATTTTTCGTATAAATTGCAAATCATCGTGTCGCAATTGCGACATGACGACATACCAAATAAGAATACGGCGGAATAATTTCGCAAATTCTTCAGTATTCTGTATAATGAATCTAAGGTGTTATGGAGTATTATATATCCATACATCGTATAAATATTTACAGGAGGCTTCATGAAAGGATATTATAGATTTCCTACTGTTTCCGGAAAAACCGTCGTATTTGTGTGTGAGGATGAGCTGTGGAAGCTCGATATTTCAAAAAAAGACGCACGGCGGTTAACATCTATCAAGGGGTATATCACTAATCCGGTGATATCACCTGACGGTAAAAATATTGCATTCACAAGTTCTCAGGAAGGCGCTAATGAGATATTCCTCATGCCGATCGAGGGCGGAGTCATTAAAAGACTGACCTATTTCAGCTCGATCAGCAACCCCGTAGCATGGAAGAATTCTGAAGAATTGATCATTTCTTCGAATTACAGGGAATCCCTTTCCAGAGTAAGATCTCTGTTTTCATTGAACATCAACAGCGGTAAAATAAACCCGCTGCGCCTTGGTCCCGCAAATCATATCTCCTACGCACAGAAGGGCAAAGGGATGGTTATCGGGCGAAATACCGGAGATCCCGCCAGATGGAAAAGATACAGAGGCGGAACAGCGGGAGAGCTTTGGATAGACCTTGACGGAAAAATGAAATTCAATAAACTAACCGCCATGAAGACCAATGTGACTTCCCCGATGTGGATTGGCGAGCGGATATATTTCATCTCCGACCATGAAGGCATCGGCAATATTTACTCTGTAAATAAGGCCGGCAAAAATATCAATAGACACTCCGATATGAACGAGTACTATGTCAGAAACGCATCAACCGACGGCAAATCGATCGTTTTCCACGCGGGAAGCGACTTGTTTATCCTTGATATCGCAAAGAACAAAGTGAATAAATTGGACTTTGAGCTTCACTCCACCAAGGACGGCGTTGCGCGAAAATTCGTTTCGGCAAAAAGCTATCTGGAGGATTTCTCACCGGCACCCAATAGCAAGGCGATCACCTATTCCACCAGAGGGTCTGTTTTTTCAATGAACAACTTCGAAGGGCCGGTATTCCCCTTACAAAAACCTTCAGCGGCAAGACAGCGCTTACCCAAGTTTTTCCATGACGGCAAAAAGATCGCAGTCATCTCTGATGAAAGCGGTGAAGATGCGGTCAAGATATTCAAGACAGGCTCCGGAGACCATGCCGTTATCATTAAAGAGGATATCGGAAGAGTTGTCTTCTCCGCCACATCTCCGACAAAAGACATGATCGCCCTGACGAATCACCGAAACGAAGTGATCATGATCGATATCAAAACCAAAGAAAAAATCATCGTGCACAAGAACAAATTCTCCGGCATCCATACTCTAAACTGGTCCCCTGACGGCAAATTTATTACCTATGCAGCTCAGATATCCACCACGAGAACAGCGATATTCGTTTATGACATCACCAAGAAGAAAGAAGTGCCGGTCACAGAACCCATACTCTGGGATCACTCCCCGGCATTCTCATCCGACGGCAAGTACATTTACTTTATTTCTGTTCGTGAATTTGACCCTGTCTATGACCAGACACAATTCGAGCTCAGCTTTCCAAGGGCGGAAAAGATCTATGTGATCCCTCTTTCAAAGGATACGAAAGCTCCATTTGAATATTCTCCTGAAGATAAGGAAAAAGACGATGAGGACGATAAGACCCCGAAGGGTAAAGCTAAGAAAGCAGCAAAAAAGAAAGTACATGTAAAGATCCACTTCAGCGGCATCAAGGAAAGAATAGCTGAATTGCCGTTCCCTCTTGGAATTTACGGTCAAGTTGGAGCGACAGACACTTTGGTATTTGCATTGGATTTTCCGATCCAGGGTTCGCTTTCCGATGATATTTTCGATACCGAGGCGCCTGCCGGAAAGATCAAGATCTACGATTATGACAAGAAAAAAGTAAAAAGCTTCTTTTCAGGAGCCAATTATTTCTATCTGACCGATGACCATATCTTTATAAGAAGTCATGATGATATCCGTGTGTTTTCTAATAAATCCGCGGTATCCGGCGAAACAGCGGGTAAATCAGGAAAAGAAGGCGGTCATATCAATGTGGCACGGGCAAAGATCGCGATCGAGCCCATTGAAGAATGGCGACAGATGTTTTCCGAGGCCTGGAGACTGCAAAGAGATAATTTCTGGAATGAGAAAATGTCCAATATTGATTGGGTGCGCATCTTTAAAAGATATTCAAGATTGATACCGCGTCTGGGATCAAGAAGTGAATTTTCAGACCTCGTGTGGGAAATGCAGGGAGAGCTGGGCACGAGCCATTGTTATGAATTCGGCGGTGACTACTCACGCAGGACACCTCCCAGATATCCATTGGGAAAACTCGGAGGTGAATTTGTCTGGAATCAGGAAAAGAAAGGTTATGAGATCACGCGCATTTTAAGAGGAGATACCTGGAATAAGAAATACCGCTCGCCGCTGCAGACCCCCGGAACGGCAATTACGCAGGGAGATGTGATAAAGGCGATAGACGGGATACATGTAAAGAAAGACCTGCCATTGGAAGAAATGCTTCTGAACAAAGCGGCAACTTATATCTGTCTGAAGATCACCAATACTGCCGGAAAAACAAAAGATGAATTTATCAAGACCACCGGGTCGGAAGTAGGACTGCGTTATAGAGAATGGGTGGAAGGCAATCGAAAGTCGGTACATGAAAAGACCTCCGGGAAGATCGGCTATGTACATATTCCTGATATGGGAGCGTTCGGATTTTCTGAATTCCACCGCTATTTTCTGGCAGAACTCGAATATGAAGGGTTGATCGTAGATGTCCGCTTCAATGGAGGCGGTCATGTATCTCAATTGCTTCTGGAAAAACTGGCGCGAAAGAGATTGGGTTATGATATTCAAAGATGGGGTGTTCCCGAATCCTATCCTGCCCATACCGTAGCCGGGCCGATCGTGATATTGACCAATGAACATGCCGGAAGCGACGGAGATATTTTCAGCCACTCCTTAAAACTCCTGAATCTCGGGACCTTGATCGGAAAAAGGACCTGGGGCGGAGTCATCGGAATATGGCCGAGGCACTTCCTGTCGGATGGAACCATCACTACACAGCCGGAATTCTCTTTCTGGTTCAAAGATGTCGGATGGGGTGTTGAAAATTACGGCACCGATCCCGATATAGAAGTAGAGATCACTCCCGCGCAATACCGCAAAGGATTCGATTCACAATTAGAAAGAGGGATAAAAGAAGTCATGGCGAAGTATAAAAAAGCACCTCCTAAAATGCCGGACTTCAGCAATAAGCCCAACCTTAAATTACCGAAGCTGCCGAAAAAATGAAATTAGCGGCAATCACAGCGGCGGTCATGCTTATGGCCGCCGCCATATTCCCAACTATGCTGCCTGAGAAGATGAAGCAAAAGATCGAGGACGCAGAGAAATATTTCTCGGTCAACGCGCCATTTGACTTCAATAAAGAGCTGGGAGACGGCAAGGCGGCCTTTCCAATTATCAAAGATATGCTCAATGAACCCATTGAAAATTTTGACGAATTGAATTCCCTGGTGGATAAGATACTTGAATTCAAATACAACCCATTTCCGAGGGGAAAGCCGCTCAAAAAGGCAAAAGTGATAAAAAGGATCAAGGGAAAGCCAGGCAAAGCCCTGAAGGCCGCAGCAGCATTGGATCAATACTTTGCGTTGCATTATTCCGCTCTATCGGATGAGAATAAAGCTGCTTTGGACAGTGACGAAGATATTCCAACAGAAAAGATCTTCTCAATATATGAAAAAGCGGGTTTTAAAGACGCATTCTATCACTTCAATAAGATGATAAGGCTACTGAATAAGATCGATTGGGATGCAGTTGAAGAAATTGATATCCCGGAATATTTCTTTGTGGGAGTGCCGGACGCCAATATGCTTTCCGATTATCTCATCGTGGTAGATAGAAGCGACAAGCCGGTGAAATTCGAGAAGGCCGTCGGAAAGGTACGCATCTATATAAAAACAGGACGATGCGAAAAGGTTACATCAGAACCCGCATGCGCAATGATGGGCGCATCGGTATTTTTGGAACTTTCAGGATCAGATACTTTCTATAAGGGAAATGCGCAGGGAAATGCCGTACTGGGATTTTCATATCTTCTTGACAGCGGAGGTGACGACATCTACCGCAGCGGTGAATTCTCCCAGGCAGCCGCGCAATTCGGTGCGGCATATTTGATAGATCTTGAGGGCAATGACATTTATAGCGCCACTCGATATTCACAGGCCGCCGCTTTTACGGCCGGGCTTGCGGTATTGGATGACCGCAAAGGCAATGACTCATATATCATTGAAAAGCGTTTCCTTCATGAGCCGCTGTACAATGACAGATATCAATCACTTTCACAGGGCTTTTCCATCGGCGACCGCGGTAAAGGCTTCGCCGGAGGAATAGCGCTCCTGTCCGACAGAGAAGGCAATGACCATTACTCCGCTGAGGTTTACGCTCAGGGAGCAGGATATTGGTTTTCACTGGGCATGCTTTGGGACAGAGCCGGAAATGATAATTATACCGCACATATTTACGGGCAGGGCTCGGGCATTCATCTCGCCACCGGCATCCTTTCAGATGGCGGCGGGGCGGATACCTATACGCTGCTGGATGGTGTGGGCATGGGCGGAGGACACGATCTCGCAGTCGGGATATTATGCGACTCAGGGGATGGCAATGACGCCTTTCAGGGTTCAGGCATAACAATGGGCGCGGGCCACGCTAACGGTGTCGGCATCTTCTTCAATGAGGCTGGGAATGATTCCTATGCGGGCGTGAAAAAATTGATAATCGGTGACGGGTCTCTCAGCAGAGATACCGCATCATTCGGACTTTTCATAGATGGCAAGGGTGACGATACATACACCGACAGTCAAGCGAAAAATGAAGACATCTGGATAAGGGGATTTCTGGGAGTGGGCATCGATGAATAAAGTCATTATACTTCTTTTAATGCTACTTCTCTTTATCCCTGCGCTGCAGGGCGAAGGTATTGAAGACATTTTCAAGACCGCATCTTTGTGGCAGGTCGGTGACAATAAGGCAAAGGTGGATGACGCAAGAAATACCCTCGCCGCCATGGGCAATGGATCATTGCAGTGGATATGGGAGAATATCGCCCACGGGAAGATCTCTTCCCTTCAATGGAGAGCAGTCATTTCCATCTTTCAGGGCAATGATGCCGCGCCCTCATTCATCAAAGAAAGATTTGCTTTGGATCACGACAATGATGGTTATCTGAATATCCTGATCTCATTATCCGTAAAATTGAAATTAAATGATAATGTCGGCCTTATCAAGCTACTGCTAAAGAATAAAGATCTGGCTTTTACCGCATTTTCCGCACTTGTTGGGCTGGGATATACGCCCACGGAAAGGGAGCTCATTGAAGTCCTCGCATTGGACACGGAACACAAAAAGGGGATCGCAATGCTCAGCAGCTGCGGCAAGACACCGAAGTTGAAATTACTGCTGATCTGTATAGAAGAATATAAGGTCGAAGATTCTCCATTGCTCTACTGGGCGGCTGTTAATTCACTAAAGAATTTCTCTTTGAAAATGCTGATCAATGAGAAAGTACCGCAAAAGATGATCGTTGATACATTCTTTCTTTCCGAAGAAAGATCACCACAGCTCATCGAATATTTTGAAGAATTGAAAAATTCGAAAAATAGTAATATACGCATCAAGGCACAGATTTTTAATGAAAAATGACTAGTAAGTGCACAAATGGACTGAGTACGAAGTAGGGATAAGAAAGGGAATGGATTCTTCGGTCGCTATCGCTCTTTCAGAATGATACTCAAAGAAATGTGGAAAATGTTTCCGTGTGATTATAGCGGGGCGTAGAGTGTACAATTGTTTCACAATTTTCAACTCTCC